>DATDDC010000667.1:0-5516 GCA_036523995.1 Anaeromyxobacter sp. | reverse complement strand
GAAGGGGCGTGAGCCCGAGGCGCGCCAGGTCCCAGCCGGGCGCGCCGTCCTTCACGACGACCCAGCGCCGCGCCACGCGCCTCGCGCGGAGGAGCGCCTCCTTCGAGAGCGGCCGAGGGTCGGCGAGGCGGCGGACGACATCGAAGCCGGCGGGCTCGGCGCGGGCGTGGCGGAACATCGGGTCGAAGACGACGACGTCGAAGGTCCGCTCGGGGAGGGCGGCCAGGAGGGCCAGGTGATCCCCGGCGCGCACCTCGATGCGCGAGGCGGCCTCGTCGCCGAGCCGCAGGAGCCCCTCCGCGACCCAGGCGGCGAGGGCGGGCGAGGCCTCGATGCCGACCACGCGGCCCGAGGGTCCGGCCGCGACCGCGGCGACGAGGGCGTCGGCGCCGAGCCCGAGAGTGCAGTCGAGGACGGAATCGCCCTCGCGGATCCCGGCCGCCTCGAGGAACGGATCGCGCGCCGTGGGATCGGCGACGGCCCCGCCGAGCCGCGCCCGGGCCCGCTTGGCCCGCAGGAAGCCCATGCCCGGCGCCCAGCGCCGCTCCTCGCCACCGGCGGAGAGCACGGCCTTCCCGGGGGAGAGCACGAGGGCCGAGTCCGCGCCCGCCTCGGCCAGCGCCGACGCGAGGGCGCGCTTGCCGCGCGGGGCGTAGGGGAGCCCGTGCCGGAGGGCGGCGGCGCGGGCGGCCGCCTCCACCCCCGGGGAGGGCGAGAGCGGGGTGGTCACGGCCAGGCGCACCGGTCCTCCTCTTTCGCTTGCGGATCGATAACAAGAGTTATATAAGTTTTCGCCATGAAGAAGGACGGCCGCGCCGCCAAGGTCCGCAGCTTCTCGGCCACCGACGACGACATGGCGATGCTCGACGCCGTGGCCGCGTACCACGGCTTCTCCAAGTCGGCCACCCTCGTCGGCCTCGTGCGCCGGGAGTTCTGGCGCCTCTTCCCCGCCGGCACGGGCGACATCAAGCCCGCGCGCGGCGCCCGGGTGAAAGCATGAGCCTCCCCGCCTTCCCCATCCACGATCCCGTCGCGAACCCCGATTCGGGCAGCGACCTGCCGCTTCCCGAGGTGGCCGCGCTGGAGGAGGAGATCCGCGTCCTGGCCCGCGAGAAGAACGCGGTCATCCTGGCGCACAACTACCAGCTCCCCGAGATCCAGAAGATCGCCCATCACGTCGGCGACTCGCTCGGCCTCGCCATCATCGGCAAGAAGCTGCCCCAGACCACCATCGTGTTCTGCGGCGTCCACTTCATGGCCGAGTCCGCGAAGATCCTGGCGCCGGAGAAGCGCGTGCTCCTGCCGAACCTCTCGGCGGGGTGCTCGCTCGCGGACTCCATCACGGCCGAGTCCCTCGAGGACTGGAAGGCGCGCTACCCGGATCACGCCGTCGTCACCTACGTGAACTCGACCGCGGAGGTGAAGGCCCTCTCGGACATCTGCTGCACGAGCGCGAACGCCGCCTCCGTCGTCCGGTCCCTGCCGCAGAAGAAGATCCTCTTCACGCCCGACAAGAACCTGGGCCGCTGGGTCGCCTCGAAGGTGCCGGAGAAGGAGGTCGTCATCTACGACGGCTGCTGCCCCATCCACGACGTGCTCCGCTCCGCCAGCGTGAACCGCGTCAAGGGAGCGAAGCCCGACTCGGTGGTGATCGCCCATCCCGAGTGCCGCTCCGACGTGCTCGAGATCGCCGACGAGGTCTGCTCGACCACCGGCATGCTCTCCGCCGTCGAGAGGCACCCGCAGGCGAAGACGTTCATCGTCGCGACCGAGCACGGCATCGTCTACCAGATGAAGAAGCGCTACCCGGAGAAGGAGTTCATCGTGGCGGACGGGTGCATCGGCTGCCGCATGCACTGCCCGTACATGAAGATGGTCGACCTCGTCATGGTCCGCGACGCCCTCCGGCGCGGGAAGCACGAGATCCACGTGCCCCCGGACGTCGCCGCGGGCGCCCGCCGGGCCCTGGAGCGGATGATCGCCGTCCCGCGGGACTGAGGCCGGGCGCTACCCGCCCCTGCGGCCCTTCGCCTGCTTCGCCCGAGCGGCGGCGCGCCCGGAGGGCTGGAGCTCGTCCACGATCCGCTGCGCGCCGTAGATCTTCGAGAGCGCCTCGAGCAGCGCGTCGGAGTGGACCGCCACCGCCCGGTTCGTGGCCGGGTCGAACCCGTACTCCCCGCCCAGCGAGCGGATGTTCCCGTCGAAGATGAGGCCGACGATCTCGGCCTTCCGGTTCACGACGGGCGAGCCCGAGTTCCCGCCGATGATGTCGTTCGTGGTGACGAAGTCGAAGCGCGTGGCGAGGTCGAGCCGGTCCCTGGAGCGCAGCCAGCTCTCGGGCAGCGCGAACGGGTCGCGCCCCGTGGCGCGCTCGAACGCGCCCGCGAAGCTGGTGAACGGCGGGATCTCGCGGGTCCCCTCCTTCCAGCCCTTCACCTGGCCGTAGGAGAGCCGCAGCGTGAACGTCGCGTCCGGGTAGGTGGTGCGCCCCTGCGCCGCGAAGCGGGCCTCCGCGATGAGCTCGTGGGCCTTCTTCGACGCGGCGTCGATCTCCTCTTCCCAGATCTTCCGGACGGCGCGCGCGTCCGGGTCCACGGCGCGCGACAGCGCCACGAGCGGATCGGTCGAGGCGCCGACGGCCGCCGCGCCGCCGTCCCAGAGCCGCCTTCGCGCCGCGACGTCGCGGAGCTGGGTGCCGTCCACGACGCGCGCCGCCACCTCGGCGGGCGACTCCTTGCCGAGGAGCTTCTTCACGGCGGGGTGGTCGGGCCCGAGCCGCTCCCGGATCTTCTCGAGCGCGTGGCCGAGGAGGAGCTTCTCGAGCTGCGGATAGATGGGCGCCTCGCGGAAGAGCCGCTGGGTGAGGAAGGGCAGGTTCGACTCGCGGTATTCGCGGAGCCGCTCCTCGTTCGGCCTGGGGCGCTCCTCGGCAGCGCGCACCAGCGTGCGCGCGATCCCGAAGAGGTCCGAGTCCATGAAGCCGTGCTCGAGCGCGGTCAGCTCGGGCCGGATCTCGCGCAGGCGCTTCTCCGCCTGCTCGATCGCGCCGAACGCCGGCAGGACCCGCGCCGCCCGCTCCGGTACCTTGGCGATGTCGGCCCGGAGCGACGCCTCCGCGGCGGCCTTGGCGCGGAAGAAGTCGGGGTCCTCGAGCGCTTCGAGCCGGCCGCGAAGCGCCTTGTACGAGTTCTCGACGTAGAAGAGGTGCGCGGTGGAGATGCGCTTCTCCTCCTCGCCGATGAGCCGGAACCCGGTGAGGAGCCCGCGCAGCTCCGCGAGCGACATGAGCCGGTCGGGCAGGGCCACGTCCCGCTGGAACTGGAGCTCCGCCACGGTGAGGGCGCGCTCGCTCCCCCCGGGATGGCCGGTGACGAAGGTGAGCTCGCCCTCCGCCGCGCCGTGCCTCGACCAGCGGAACCAGCTCTTCATGCGCGCGGGCTTGCCGCCCTCGTAGACGCGGAGGAAGGCGACGTCGAGGTCGTACCGCGGGAACATGAAGTTGTCGGGATCCCCGCCGAAGAAGGCGATGGCCAGCTCCGGCGCGAAGACGAGCCGCACGTCCTGGAAGCGGCGGTACGTGTAGAGGTGGTAGAGCCCACCCTGGTAGAGGCTCACGACGTCGCAGCGGAGCTGGTCCGAGGTCTGGCACTCCTTCTCGATCCTCGCCATCTCGCCGCGGAGCGCCTTCTCGTACCGCTCGCCGGCGAGGTCCTTCGTCGCGGCGCGCACGCGGGCGGTCACGTCCGAGATGCGGACGAGCTGGTTCACCTCCACGTCGGGGCACTTCGGCTCCTCGGCCGCGGTCCTCGCCAGGAAGCCGGACCTGACGAGGTCCTTCGAGGCGGTGGAGAGCTGCTCGATGCACGTGTGCGCGCAGTGATGGTTCGTCATCACGAGCCCGTGCTCGGAGACGAAGCTCCCGGAGCAGCCGCGCGCGAGCCGCACGGAGGAGAGCCGCACGTTCTCGAGCCATTCGGGCGTGGGGGAGAAGCCGTAGGCCGCCTGGACCTTCGCGCTCGGGAAGGCGTCGAACGTCCACATCCCCTCGTCCGCGCCGGCGAGGAGCGGAACGGCGAGCAGGGCGGCGAGGGTGCAGGGGAGACGGCGCATGGAACCTCCGGATGGTGAGCGCCGTCCTACCCGAGGCGGGCCCCGCCTGCAGCAAACCGTATGGGCCATTCGCCCGGGGTGCGGGCGAGCGTAGGGGTGCGTGCGCCCGCCCGTCCGCTCCTTCGACGGTCCGCCGGGTTCGTGCTAGATGTCCGGGCATGAACCGGATCAAGGTCTGGGCCTACGCGATCGCCCTCGCCGCGGTCGCGTTCGTCACGCTCCGTGCGCACACGGAGCAGCTGCGCGCGACCGCCATGAGCGACCTCGATGCGCGGCTCGCCGCCGCGTCGGCGCACGTGCTCGCCTCGACACGGGACGTCGCCTGGGAGGCGAGCGCCGCGGCCGCCGTCGCCGCGAGGGACCCGAAGCTGGTGGCCGCCCTGCACCCCGCGGAGGCGCGCATGCCTGCGCCGCCGCCCAGGAAGGGCAAGGGGATCCGGGCGCCCTCCGCGCCGGCCGCCGATCCGGAGGCCCTGGAGGCGTCGCTGCGCGATGCTGCCCGGGCGGCGCTCGCCGCCGCGGAACGGACCATCGGCCTCGATCTGCCCGAGGGAACCAGCGCCACGGCGGGGAACCGGGAGTGGCTCTCCCGCCGGAGCAAGCACGAGGGCGACGCGATGTCGTTCCTGCGCGGCGCCATCGTGGGAGGGAAGGCGCAGCGCGCGTACGTCCGGCAGAACGGCGTCGTGTTCTACGCGGCCGCGGCTCCCGACGGCGACGGGGCGGGCGTCGTCGTGCTCACCCCCGTGGACGAGGCCTGGGTGAGGAGCCTCGCCGGCGCCACGGGCGCCCTCATCACGCTCTCGGTGCCGGAGGCGAAGCCCATCTCGACGGCCGGCGCCGAGGGGGCCCAGGTCTTCTCCGGCTGGAATCGCGGCGCCGGCGTCCCCGCCGACGTCGGCCAGCTCGGGAAGACGTCGTTCTCGCTCGGCTCCCTGAAGATCGCCACCGTGCCCTCGCCCTTCGGAAACGCGCCCGCGTTCCGGGCGCGGGCCGTCCAGCTCGACGGCATCAAGAACGGCTTCGTCGTGGTGGCCATCCCGGCGCGGGCGACGCTCGGTGGCATCGCGCAGCTCTACTGGCAGGTCGTGCTCGGCATCGTCGTCGCGCTCCTCGTCGGGATCGGGCTCGGGTTCCTCGTGCGTCCCTCGGAGGCTCCGGCCGCGGTGCCGGAGGAGCTCCTCGCGGCCGCCACGCGCATCGATCGCGGAGACTTCGCCGCGCGCGTCCCGCCGCTCGCCGGGAAGTTCGGGACCGTGGCCACCGCGCTCAACCGGGCCGCGGAGCTCGCCGGCCCGGCCGCGGCCGCCCAGACCGCGCGCGCCTCCGTGACCGACGAGTTCTTCGCGAAGCCCCTCGGAGCGTCGGCCAAGCCGGCCTCCGAGCGCGCCGAGCCCGCGCTGCCG
>DATDDC010000666.1:0-3628 GCA_036523995.1 Anaeromyxobacter sp. | reverse complement strand
GGGCGGGCGACCTACTTCACGAAGCTCTCCCCGTACCCCGCGTCCTCGATCTCCGCCGCTTCCGCCGTCCGCTGGAGCGGCTGGTAGCAGTCGAGCATGACCGCGAGCTCGTTCGTGCTCCTCGCGCCGATCGACGCCTCGTACGCGCCGGGGTGCGGGCCGTGCATCACGCCCGCGGGGTGGTGCGAGATCGAGCCGACGCCGACGCCTCGCCGCGAGGTGAACTCGCCGCGCACGTAGAAGAGCACCTCGTCGACGTCCACGGACGCGTGCGGGTAGGGGCAGGGCACCGCCTCGGGGTGGAAGTCGAGCATGCGCGGCACGAACGAGCAGACGAGCGCGCCGCGCGTGGCGAATGTGCCGTGCCAGGTGGGCGGGAGGTGCACGAGGCCGGCGCGCGGCTGGAAGTTCAGGATGGGGAAGGCGAACGGGTAGAGCGAGCCGTCCCAGCCGACCACGTCGAGCGGCGACTCCTCGAAGCGGAAGCGGTGGAAGGCGCCGGAGCGCTTCACGACGAGCTCGCGGATGCCCTCGTCCATGGGCCCCTTCCACTCCACCCTGCGGAAGTCGCGGTGCGAGTAGGGCGCGTCCATGCGGAGCTGGCCGGTCTCGTTCCTCCACTGCGAAGGCAGGTGGAGCGGCGCGGCGGTCTCGATGGAGAGCCAGCGCTGCGGGCCCGAGTCGGGCACGAGCCGGTGGAGCAGGCCGCGCGGCACGTAGACGTAGTCGTCCTTCCCGAAGCGCAGGTCGCCGAGCGGCGAGCGGACGAGGCCGCCGCCCTCGAAGACGAAGTACAGGTCGTCGCCGTCGCCGTTGGCGAAGTAGACGGGGTCCGCCGCGTCCGGGAGCACCGAGGAGATGACGACGTCGGCGTTGAAGAGGAGGGGGATGCGGGCGTCGACGGGCGCTCCGCCGCGCGCGGCGAGGTCCTGCGTCTTGTAGTGGCGCTTCAGGACCGGCGCCGGCGCCGGCGCCGGGAGCTTCCAGCCGTGCGCCGCGCCCCCGCTGCCCGGGGGAACGGCGTGCGTGGCGTGCGGCCGGCCGCGGTGGTAGGCGAGCGTGTACGGCCCGTCGAAGCCGGTGCGTGTGTACGCCTCCTCGTAGAGGAGCCGCCCCTCGGCGTCGCGGAAGGCGAGGTGGTGCTTCCGCGGCACGGCGCCCTGGACGATGCGGTCGAGCATCGATGCCTCCTCTCCGGCTCGGAGGCCTCAGGCCCCAGGCCTCAGGCTTCAGCAAGAGCTGCCGCGCGGGCCTTCTCCCGAGGCCTGAGGCCCGAAGCCTGAAGCCTTCTCCTCAGGCGCGGCCCTCCCGCTGCTGCTCGCGCTCGATGGACTCGAACAGCGCCCGGAAGTTCCCGGCCCCGAAGCCCTGGTCCCCCTTGCGCTGGATGATCTCGAAGAAGAACGGCCCGGCCTCGGGCTCGTGGTAGAGCCCCGCCGAGTCGCGCAGGAAGATCTGGAGGAGGTAGGAGCCCGGCCCGGCGCCGTCGACGAGGATCTCGAGCCTGCGCAGGACGTCGACGTCCTCCTCGATCCTCCCGATCCCGGTGGTGCGGATCCGCTCCGGCAGGGCGTCGTAGTACGCGCCCGGCGTGGGCATGAACTCGACGCCGCGCCCGCGCATGGCCTCGACGGCGGAGACGATGTCCTTCACGCTGAGCGCCGCGTGCTGGATGCCGTCGCCGCGGTGGTCCTCGTTGAACACGTTGATCTGGGAGGACTTGAAGGCCGGCCGCCACGGCTCGTTGTTCGCGAACTTCACGCCGGAGCGGGGGTCGCGCATGACGACGGAGCGGAGGCCCGATCCCTTCTGCGCCTGGATGGCGGCGCGCCTCGCCTCGGCCGCGTCCTTGGTGTGGAACTGCACCTCCCAGAACTCCTCGAAGCCGAGCACGTGCTCCATCCACAGGAGGGCGGGCTTCATGGTCTGGAAGTTCGAGGTGATGTGGTCGATGAAGCCGAAGCCGAGCGAGTTCTTCCCGCCGCGCGGCGCCTCGTGGGTCTCGAGCCCGGGGTACGTCCCCGAGTAGCCGCGCCGCTCCACGAAGCGGAACGTGGTGTCGCCGAGGGGGGTCGTGACGTTGAAGGTGCGGAGCGCCCCGCCGGCGTCGCGGTGCTCCTGCACGTCGGAGACGGGCGTGCCGCCGCGCTCCTCGAGGAGCCGGAAGCACCTCTCCGCGTCCTCCACGAGGAACACCACCGCCCCGACGCCGTCGGGGTGCTTGCGCAGGTACCGCCAGGCGCGGCCGCCGTCGCCGACGGGCTGCGAGCACACGATGCGCACGCCTCCCGCCTGGAACACCGCGCTCTTCTGGTGCCCGTCCTGCTCGATGGCGGGCCCGCTCGCCGCGATCTCCGCGAAGTCGAGGCGCTCCGTGTAGAAGCGGCGGCTGCGCTCGAGGTCGTGCACGTAGTAGTGCAGGGCCTCGATGCCGAGGATGCCGAGCGGCTCGAGCCGGTTCTCCTGGGTCATGGCTTCCTCCGGTCCGGGGGAGGGGCGTCGGGCTGGCGGTCGGGGTGCGCCGCCTGGAACGGCGCGAGCGCGGCGCAGGCCTCGTCGATGCGGCGGAGCGTCGGGAAGGGCGCGAGGTCCACGCCGAACCGCCTTGCCGAGTAAGTCTGAGGTACGAGGTAGCAGTCGGCGAGGCCGGGCGCGTCGCCGTGGCAGAACCTTCCGGCGAGGCCGTCCGAGAGGGCGCGCTCGAAAGCCTCGAGCCCGCGCGAGACCCACATGCGCGCCCACTCCTTCTCGAAGCCGGGCAGCTTCTCCTTCACGGTCTTGAGCACGACGGCGTTCTGGTAGGGCTGCGTGCCGGAGTTGACGTGCTCGGCGAGGGCGCGCACGCGGGCGCGGCCGTCCAGGTCCGGCGGCAGGAGCGGGGCGTCCGGGAAGCGCTCGTCGAGCCACTCCAGGATGGCGATGGACTGGACGAGCCGAAGCGTGCGGCCGCCCTCCTCCACCTCGAGGACCGGCACCTGCGAGGCCGGGCTCCGGGCGCGGTGCGCGTCGGAGAACTGCTCGCCCGCGAGCAGGTCCACCGGCTCGTAGGCGTAGGCGATGCCCTTCAGCGCGAGCCCGATGCGCACGCGCCAGGACGAGGAGGACCGCCAGTAGGAATAGAGCCGGAAGGTCATGCCGCCACCACCCGCTGCGCGATCGTGCCGAAGACGTCGCGTCCCGCGCCGTCGCGCAGCTCCATCTCGATCGTGTCCCCGGGGAGCATGTAGCGGGTCCGGGCGGCCCCCGTCTCGATCATCTCGATCGCCCGCTGCTCCGCGATGCAGGACCAGCCGCGGGACCGGTCCGCGTTCGAGACCGTGCCGCTCCCCAGGATGGTGCCCGCGGTGAAGGCGCGCGTCTTCGCGACGTGCTCCAGGAGGTCGAAGAAGGAGAAGTGCATCTCCCCGGCGTCGACGTCGCCGACGCGCTCGCCGTTCCAGGTGACGCGGAGCCGCAGGTGCAGGCGCCCGCCCCGCCACGCCTCGCCGAGCTCGTCGGGCGTGGCGGCGAAGGGCGAGAACGCCGTGGCCGGCTTCGACTGGAAGAAGCCGAAGCCCTTGGCGAGCTCGCCGGGCACGAGGTTCCGCAGGGAGACGTCGTTCGCGAGGCAGAGGAGGCGCACGTGGCG
>DATDDC010000665.1:0-4142 GCA_036523995.1 Anaeromyxobacter sp. | reverse complement strand
GGCAGGGACATCGACGTGTAGCGGATGCGCGTGGGGAAGAGCTCCACGAGGAACGCGGCGATGGGCCCGTACACCATGGTCACGTAGATGACCATGATGACGAGGATGAGCAGCGTCATCCCGTAGTTGACGCGGCTCTTGTCCGCTCCGGCCGTCGGATAGCCCTGGGCCTTCAACGCGTCCCCGATCGCCTTGTCGCTGTAGCCCTGGACGGTCGCGTTGCCGATCGTCACGAGGGGCGGCGAGCCCGGCGCGCCGGCGTGGCTCTCGAAGGAGAGGCCCTGCTTCGTGAGGTAGTCACGGGTCTTGTCGCAGTCCGAGAACTTGCTCCAGGGGCCGACGAACAGGTGGAAGTTGCAGGTGGCCTCGTCGACCGTGACCGAGATCTTCGTCCGGCTCTGGAAGTCCTCGAGCGCCGGGTTCACGTAGTGGGTGAGGCCCTTGAAGAGGGGGATGTACGTCACCGCCGCGATGAGGCAACCGGCGAGGATGATCTTGAGCCGGCCGATCTTGTCCGAGAGCCAGCCGAAGAGGATGAAGCCCGGCGTTCCGATGATGAGCGACGCCCCGATGAGCATGTACGTCGTGAAGTAGTCGAGGCGCAGCGTGATCTGCATGAAGAACAGGGCGTAGAACTGGCCCGTGTACCACACGACGCCCTGGCCCGCGGTCGCCCCGATGAGCGCGAGCAGCACGTACTTGTTGTTCGGGTAGCGGAGGAAGCTGTCGGTGAGCGGCGCCTTGGAGGTCTTGCCCTCCTCCTTGATCTTCTTGAACACCGGCGACTCGTGCAGCTTCAGCCGGATGTAGATGGAGAAGCCGAGGAGGATGAGGGAGACCCAGAACGGGATTCTCCAGCCCCAGTCCGCGAACACGTCGCTCGCCATGAACTGGCGGCAGCCGCCGATGATGATGAGCGCGAGGAAGAAGCCGACCGTCGCCGTGGTCTGGATCCAGCTCGTGTTGTAGCCGCGGCGGTCGTGGCCGGAGTGCTCGGCGACGTACGTCGCCGCGCCGCCGTACTCGCCGCCGAGCGCGAGGCCCTGCAGGAGGCGCAGGGACACGAGGATGATGGGCGCGACCCAGCCGATGGTCGTGAACTTCGGCAGGAGGCCGACGAGGAAGGTCGAGATGCCCATCACCATGATGGTGATGAGGAAGGTGTACTTGCGTCCGATGAGGTCGCCGATGCGCCCGAACACGAGCGCGCCGAACGGCCGGACGAGGAATCCGGCGGCGTAGGCGGCGAAGGCCGAGAGCAGGGCCGCGGTGGCGTTCCCCTTCGGGAAGAACAGGGCCGCGAAGAAGGGCGCCAGCGTGGCGTACAGGTAGAAGTCGTACCACTCGAAGACGGTTCCGACGGACGAGGCCACGATGACCAGCTTCTCTTCGCTGGAGATCGGTGCCTTCGTCTCGACCTGCTCTGATTTGACTGCAAGAGCCATTGTCCAACCTCCGGTTCTTCGCCGAGGGGAACTGCTGTTGCTCAGGGATCGAACGTGACTACGGCGCGGAGCGACGAGCGGCAGACAGCGACTACGGTGCAGAGGAAACGGCTGCGATCGACCCTGCCGCCGCGGCGCGTGACGCCGTCGTTCGGGAAGAGGCCATGGCTTCAGTTCCTCCTGAAAGAGGGGTCGAAAGCGCGACGGCGGCAGATGTAGGACCCGGGAGAACTATCATAGGGGACCGAATGGGTTCAATGCGGGGGGCCCCCCGCGTCGTCCGGGGCTCGACAGGAGCCGGCCTCGAGCGATGCAATGGGGCGGGGGGATTGGATAAAGGCGAGATTCACTCAACGTGACGTTCGGAGCGCCGACGAGCTCTCCATGGCCTCCATAGACCCGATCGCGTACGTCCGGTCGATCCAGCCGTTCCGGGCCCTCCCGCAGGCGCTCTTCGACGAGGTGGCGGGCAGCCTGGAGGTGGCGTTCATCCCGGGCGGAACCCGGATCGCGCAGGCGGGCGGGGCCCCGCTCGAGCACCTGTACGTCATCCGGAAGGGCGTCGTCCGCATCGACCGCCATGGACGGAATCTGCAGGTCCTCGAGGAGGGCGAGATCTTCGGGTACACCTCCCTCATCACGCGCCAGGCGACGCTCGACGTCTTCGCCGAGGAGGACGTGCTCGCGTACCGGCTGCCGGGAGCCGTCTTCGAGCGGCTCCTCTCGGATGCCCAGTTCGCTGCTCACTTCGCGGTGGGGCTCTCCGAGCGCCTCAAGGCGAGCCTGGCGGACCCCCCGGTCAGCTCGTTCCAGCCGAACCTGGCGGTGCGCGTGGACCAGCTCCTGCGCAGGCCCGCCGTGTGGGTCGAGGCCGGCGCCACCGTCGGCCAGGCGGCGCGTCTCATGGGCGAGGAGAGGATCTCGTCGGTGCTCGTGCGCACCGAGCCCCCCGGGGTCCTCACGGACCGGGATCTCCGGACGCGCGTGCTCGGAGCGGGGCTCGGGCCGGGGGTGCCGGTAACCCAGGTGATGAGTCGGCCGCTCCGCACCACCCCCGGCGAGACGCCGCTCTACGAGGCCTGGTCCATCCTGCTCGAGGCCGGGCTCCATCACCTCCCGATCACGAGGGACGGGGAGATCGTGGGCGTGCTCACCGCCACGGACGTCCTGCGCTCGACGTCGCAGGGGCCCGTGGCCGTGCTCCGCAGCATCGAGCGGCTCCCCTCGCGCGCGAGCCTGCCCGGCTACGCGGCGCGGCTCACGGAGATGGCCTCGTCGCTCCTCGCGGGCGGCCTCGACGCGACCGTCATCGCAGGCCTGGTCGCGCGCCTCAACGACGCGCTCCTCCACCCCATCCTGCGGTGGGCCGAGGCGGACCTCGGTCCCCCGCCCGCACCGTACGCCTGGATCGTGTTCGGCTCCGAGGGTCGGATGGAGCAGACGCTGCTCACCGATCAGGACAACGCGCTCGTGTTCGCGGACGAGGGCGCCGCGCAGGCGGACTGGTACCGGGCCCTGGCGGAGCGCGTGAACGCGGATCTCGAGGCGGCCGGGTTCCCTGCGTGCCCCGGCGGCTACATGGCGCGCAGGTGGCACGGGCCGCTCTCGGAGTGGAAGCAACGCTTCGAGGGCTGGATCGACGTGCCGACGCCGCAGGCGCTCCTCGTCGCCTCCATCTTCTTCGACTTTCGCCGCGTGGGCGGCACGCTCGACCTGGAGCCGCTGGAGGTGCTGCTCGAGGGGGCGGCACGGCGGACACCGTTCCTGCGCCTGCTCGCCGCGGACGCGCTCGGGATGCACCCGCCGCCCATGCTGCTCCTGCGGCTCCGGGGCGAGTCGTCCGTGGTGGACCTCAAGGCCCACGGCATCTCGCCCATCGTCGCGCTGGCGCGGCGCTTCGGGCTCGAGGCGCGAGCGCGAACCCGCGGCACGATCGCGAGGCTGGAGCGCGCCGTCCGCGCCGGCCTCCTCGAGGCCGAGGCGGGCGCGACCATCTCGGAGACCTACCGGTTCCTCCTGGGCCTGCGCCTTCGCCTGCAGCTCAGGATGGCGGCCGAGGGCGCGTCCATCACGAGCAAGGTGAGGCTCGCGGAGCTCGGGGAGATCGAGCGGAGCCGGCTCAAGGACGCCTTCCGCGCCATCCGGCACTGGCAGGAGCAGGCGGCGTTCCAGCTCCACGTCGAGCTGTGAGCCGCCGTCCGCGCCGGTCGCGCGCTCGCAGGCCGCGGCGACCCTCCCCTGCGCGGCCGGGCGGCCGCATCTTCATCGTGGAATCGGGCGAGGAAGGCGGGGAGGAGCCATGCCCTCGAAGACCACGATGAAGCGCGCGAAGCAGGACCTCCGCGAGGGGAAGCGGCCCAGCACCGCGGCCGACGAGTTCGTGCGCGAGGAGATGGAGCACGTGCGGGAGGGCAAGCACGGAGCGCGCTCGCCGAAGCAGGCCATCGCCATCGGGCTCTCCAAGGCGCGGCGCGCGGGCATCCCGCTCGCGCCGCCGGGGAAGGGCCAGGCGAAGGAGCGCACGCGCAAGTCCGCCGAGGCGGCGTACGAGGTCGGCCAGAAGCGCCGAGCTCCGAGGTCGCCGTCCGCGAGGCGCGGCAGGGCGGTCTCCGCCGCGCTGAAGCGCGAGCGGCGCGGCTCGGCCTCGAGGCGCGAGCTCTCGAGGCAGGCGAAGCGCGCGGCCGCGCGGCGACGCCG
>DATDDC010000664.1:0-4974 GCA_036523995.1 Anaeromyxobacter sp. | reverse complement strand
CTCGCTGTCGGCGAGGCCTGCTCTCGGGCGGTCGAGGTTCACCAAGAGCATTGCCCGCTGGGGCGGGACCTCGCGGCGTGCGCCGTGGCGCGAGACGTCCCGGCATGCGCCATGGGCCGGGACCTCGCGGCGTGCGCCCCGGCGCGGCTCATGGCGGGATGCGCCGGCCGGTAGACGGAGACGGCGCCCTCGCGGCGGGCGGCGCGAGCGGCCTGCGGTGTGGACGCGGCCGCGACGCGGACCGGGGCGATGGGCCGGCCGATCTGGCGCTCCACGAACCTCCGCGGGGGGCCGCCCAGCCGTGGCGCCGATCCGCTCACGCTCCGCGGCGGCGCGGCGTGCGTCCCCGAGAAGAGGACCGCGCTGCGCGCCGGCGCGAACGCGACCGAGTCGACGCGCGCCCCGACGAACCGCCCTGTCGGGACGAAGACCCACGACGCGTGGTGAACCGGGTAGCCGGCCGTCCACCAGACCGAGAAGCCCGGAAGGAGAGGCGCCCAGCCGATCACGCCGCCGCCGAAGCGCCAGGACACCCAGGCAGGCGCCCAGACCGTTCCTGGCACCCACAGCCAGCCGTAGACCGGGTCGACGTACCAGCGACCGTAGTGGTAGACGGCCCAGCCCCAGGGCTCGCCGGAGTCCCAGAACCAGCCGTCATCGGTCCAGACCCACCTGCCGTGGAGGTACGGTCGCCAGCCGGCGGCCACGCGCCGCGGGCGCCACACGCGGCCGTGATGCGGGACTACGATCCACTCGCCGTACGGGGCCAGCCCCGTCTCGAAACCCAGGGAGACCTCGGCGAACGCCTCTGGACGCGCGCGGCCGGGCTGACCCAGCGCGACGAGGCCGAGGAGGACGAGAAGCGTTCGATGGAATGTGGCCTTCATGATTGCGCCCCCTTCCGTGTCGTCGGGGTTCCACGGAGCAGGAACAGGCGAGGGGCGACGGAGTTCCATTCCACTGGGGGCGTATTCCCCCATTCAGGACGGCCCTCTCCCCCTGCGGGAGGGAGGGCCGAACGTTTACTAACCGTGTAGGAGTCGCACCCCTGCCTCCGGACAAGCACCCCGTGCCGCAGCGGGTTCACGACGAGGAGGCGCGCGGTGCGGGGCCGGGATGGCGCCAGGCGCGGGGGCTCGAGGGTCGCCGGGCGCGGCGCGCCCTTCCGCCTCGACCAGCCTGGTCAGCGGGGGAGCTGCCCGAAGGTCTGCACGGAGCCTGGACCGTACACGTACAGGAACCAGCCCGCGCCCGCGGCGCGCCCGCTTCGCTCGGCGGCTTCCGCCGAGTCCATCACACGGCTGCTGAAGATGCAGCGGCGCTCCGCGCTCGCGTCGTCGATGGGGATGATCTTCCACCACCAGGCCCCCGGCAAGGCGTCGAGCTGGGCGTGCAGCCCGTCCCTGCTCGCCGGGACTTGCCGCATCGCGAGCAGGAGGGCGCACCCCTGCGCCGCCTCCTTCGTCGGGAACGCGTCGGCGATCTTGTAGTGGCTGCCGTTGAGCCGGGCGTCGACGCGCCACGCCGGCTCGGCGCCGGTGTCGATGCGTTTCACCTCGAGCCATTCCGCCCCGCCTCCCGCGAGCTGCATCGTCCACGTGCGCTCGTCCTGCTGCTCCCAGCACATCGCATCGCTGCGCATCTCCGTCTCCGTTCTCGAGCGCTCGTCGCAGGCCGCGCGGAGGCTCGCTCCGCCTTGCACGCGGCGTCGAGGCTCTCCGGGCCGCGGCGGGCCCGCCATTCGTCGTGCGAACCGGGGGCGGGCCGCGGCGCTCGACCGCCGCCTCGAGGCCCCGCGAGCGCGTCCGGGAAGCGATATACACGAGCGCGTGGCCCGTCGCGCGGGTATGGACGAGATATTGAAGCGGCGGCCGTCCCGTCATGGCTGGATTCCAGCCCGGGTCGAGTGACCCTTTCGACGCGCTCGCCAGCGGACCTCGGTCGCCGGGAAGAGAGATGCCCGGTGACCGACGGCCCGTGCACCGACGCAAGCGAACGAAGGCAGGCCCGGCTCGAAGCCACGTGGCCGGGCAGGCCTGCGCACGATCGAGGAGCACACATGAGCTTCAAGGATCTCGAGCAAAAGAAGACCGAGCCGCACGTGGACACGCCCGAGCAGGCGGCCGCGAGGGCCGAAGCGGCGGCGGACGTCAAGGCGAAGGCCGACGCCAAGGCCGCCAGGGCCGCCGCGCACCGCGAGAGCAAGAAGGCGCCGCAGGGCACGGCGAAGCCTCCCGCCGCCGACGCGGCGAAGGGAGGGCCGACGCACACGTAGAGCGACAGCCGTCCGCGAATCGGCGACGAAGAGCCGGCCCGTTCCGCGCGGACGATGACCTCTCCCCGACGACGCGGGGCGGGGCAGGGGCCGCACCGAGGGGAGCGGGCCGATGCCGCCCGCCGCCGGGATCCTTCAGCTGCCGACGGCTGGCGCCATGCGCTGGCTGGCAGCCCCCAGCACGACGTGCACGTCGTGGATCCCGCCGTCGTCGACGAGCGCGATCGCGCCCGGATCGACCGCCACGCCGTCGAGGCGTGCCGCGTCCACCCCGCGGCAGCGGCGCGCGGGGTTCGTCACCGAGATGTCGTACCGCGTCCGGCCGAAGCGCCAGGTGATCGCGTACCCGGGCCAGGAGGCGGGGATGCAGGGGTCGAGCTCGAAGGTCTCGCCGTGAAGCCGCAGCCCCAGGATGCTCTCGAGGCCGGCCCGGTACATCCAGCCGGCCGACCCCGTGTACCAGGTCCAGCCCGCCTGCCCCGCATGATCGGCGTGCGCGGAGACGTCGCCCGCGACGACGTACGGCTCGCCGCGGTAGCGCGCGGCGTCCGGCCCGGTGCGCGTGTGGTTCACGGGGTTCAGCATGTGGAAGAGCTCCACCGCCTCGTCGCCGCTCCCGAGCTTCGCGAGCGCCATCACGATCCAGGCGGCGGCGTGCGTGTACTGGCCGCCGTTCTCGCGCACGCCCGGCGGGTAGCCCTTGATGTACCCCGGTGACTGCGCCGAGCGATCGAACGGGGGGGCGAGCAGCAGCACCACCCCGGCTCCTCGCCGCACGAGGTGCGTGCGGACCGAGTCCATCGCGCGCTCCGCGAGGCGCGCCGGGGCCGCGCCGGAGAGCACCGCCCACGACTGGGCGATCGAGTCGATCGCGCACTCGCCGCTCGTGGCCGACCCGAGCGGCGCGTCGTCGTCGTAGTAGCCGCGCCGGTACCACTCCCCGTCCCAGGACCGCTCCAGCGCGGACGCGAGGCGGGCTGCATCGGCTCGGCATCGAGCGGCCCGGCCCGACTCTCCGCGCGCCGCGCACAGCGGCGCGAAGTCGGACAGGGTGGCGTGAAGGAAGAAGCCGAGCCAGACGCTCTCGCCGCGGCCTTCCCTGCCGACGCGGTTCATCCCGTCGTTCCAGTCGCCGCTCCCCATGAGCGGCAGCCCGCGCGCGCCCGAGGTGAGCCCGCGATCGAGGGCGCGCAGGCAGTGCTCGAAGAGCGAGGCCTCCTCCGTGGAGACGCGGGGCTGCGCATACGCGTCCTGCACGCCCGGCGCGAGCGGCTCCCCCTCGAGGAACGGGACGCGCTCGTCGAGCACGCCGGCGTCCCCCGTCGCTCGGACGTAGTGCGCCACCGCGTACGGCAGCCAGACGAGATCGTCCGAGCAGCGGGTGCGCGTCCCGCGGCCACTCGGCGGGTGCCACCAGTGCTGGACATCGCCCTCGCGGAACTGCCGCGCCGCCGCGCGCAGGAGGTGCTCTCGCACGAGCGCCGGCCGTGCCATGACGAGCGCCATCGCGTCCTGGAGCTGATCGCGGAACCCGAACGCGCCGCCGGGCTGGTGGTAACCGGTGCGGGCCCACATCCGGCAGCTCAGGTCCTGGTAGAGGAGCCACCCGTTCATGAGGACGTCGAAGGAGTCGTCCGGCGTCCGGACCTGCACGGCGCCGAGGGTGTCGTCCCACGCGCGGCGCACGGCCTCGAGCGCGGCGTCCGCGGCCACGGCGCGGCCGTGCCGCGCGACGAGCTCCCGGACGTGCGGGACGTCCCTGCCCTCGCCCAGGAGGAACACGAACCGCCGGGTCTCGCCCGGCTGGAGGGCGACGCCGACGTGCAGCGCCGCGCACGGGTCGAGCCCGGCCCCGAAGCGGGGCAGCAGCGCCTCGTGCCCGAGCGCCGCCGGCCGCGCGAGCGACCCGTTTCGCCCGAGGAAGGCGGTGCGGTCTCCGGTCGCGGAGCGGAGCCCTTCGCTCGCGTGGGCGAACGCCACGCGTCCCGCGAACTCGTGATTCCACGCGTTCGTCGCGAGGATCGCCCCGGTCGCCGCGTCCTGTGCCGTCACGACGTGCCGGTCCTGGCCTGCCTGCGGCGGCCCCAGGACCCACTCCGCGTACGCGAAGACGGAGAGGCGCCGCTCGACGCCGCTCTCGTTCGTCAAGGTCAGGAGCGAGAGCTTCACAGGATCCGCCGCGTCCACGAAGACGTCGAGCGCGTGGCGGACGCCGTGCGCCGCGCGCTCGAAGCGGGTCACCCCTGCCGCGTGGCGGATCACGAACCGGCCGCTCGCGCCGTCGCGGGGCAGGGGCCCCGGAGTGGGCGACCACGCCGCGCCGCTCTCGTCGTCGCGGACCAGGATGGCCTCGGACGTGGGATCGGCGACCGGGTCGTTCGCGAACGGCGTGAGCCGGTTCTCGCGGCTGTTTCCGGACCAGGTGAAGGACGACCCCGAGGCGGTCACGATCGTCCCGAACGCCGGGCTCGCGATGACGTTGGCCCAGGGCGACGGCGTCTCCTGCGCTCCCTCGAGCACGACGAGGTACTCGCTCCCGTCGCCGGCGAACCCGCCGATCCCGTTCGCGAGCGCGAGCGGCGGCACGGCGGGTGCGGTGGACTGCGACGACGGCGGCGCAGGCCGATGGACGATCGAGGTCTCCTCGGGCGGTGTCGCCCGATGCGCTGCGCGGTCGAGCTGCTGCGCGAGCGCTCCGC
>DATDDC010000663.1:0-4622 GCA_036523995.1 Anaeromyxobacter sp. | reverse complement strand
GAGCCCGCCCCGCCCGCGGAGGCTCCCCCCGCCCCCGTGCCGGCGCCCCAGCCCACCCCCGGGCGCTCGGCCGAGCCGCCTCCGGGCGCGTCGCCGCCGGCCGCTCCCAGGCCCCTCGCGGCCAGGGGACCCAAGGCCCTCCTCGCGCAGGCGGCGAGGCTCCGGGAGAAGGGCGAGCTCGAGGCGGCGCTCGATCTGTACGGCCGCGTCGCCGCCGAGGATCCGGAGAACGTCGAGGCCCTCACGGGCCGGGGTTTGTGCTATCTCGACCTCGAACGCTACCCACCCGCCGAGGCGAGCTTCCAGGCCGCCCTGGGGATCGATCCCCGGCAGCCCGACGCACTGTTGGGGCTCGCCGAGACCTATCGGTGGCAGGGAAAGAAGACGGACGCCATCAGGTACTACGAGAAATATCTCGCCGCGAATCCGGACGGCGAGGAGGCCCAGGTGGCCCGGAACGCACTCGAGGAGCTGAGGAAATAGTCATGACCGACAGGGGAAGCCCGGGGAAGCCGTCCGCCTCCGAGGAGGAATACTTCGTAAGGGAGGACGCCGAGAAGAAGCGGAAGCTGGCGCTCCAGGCGAAGAAGGAGAAGGAGGCGGCCGAGCTCAAGGCGCTCAAGGAGCAGCACTGGATGCACTGCCCGAAGTGCGGCCTCCAGATGCAGGAGATGAAGCTGCGCGGCGTCGACGTCGACGTGTGCTTCTCGTGCAACGGGGTCTTCCTCGACCAGGGCGAGCTCGAGCATCTCCAGAAGCAGGAGCCGCGCGGCGTGATGAACGCCATCCTGAACTGGTTCAAGCCCGAGACGGAGCACCCGGTGTAGCCGTGGCGCTCTCGCTGGAGGAGGTCCGCCGCATCGCGGCGCTGGCGCGCCTTCGGCTCTCGCCGGAGGAGGAGCGGACCTTCGCAGAGCAGCTCTCCGCCATCCTGGCGCACGTCGAGCAGCTGAAGGAGCTCGACGTGTCCGAGGTGGAGCCGATGACGCACGCGCTCGCCGCGGGCGAGGCGCCCGCGCTGCGCGCGGACGAGCCGACCCCGAGCCTCGAGCCGGGCGAGGCGCTCGCGAACGCCCCGGCGCGCGAGGGGACCTTCTTCAAGGTGCCGAGGATCATCGAGTGAGCCCGACGGCCACCGATCTCACCGCGCTCTCGCTCCGCGAGGCGGGGGCGGGGATCGCCTCGCGCGCCCTGTCCTCGCGCGAGCTCGTCGAGGCGTCGCTCGCGCGCATCGCCGCGACCGACGGGAAGGTGCGCGCGTTCCTGGCCGTGGCGGCCGATCGCGCCCGCGCCGAGGCCGTCGCCGCCGACGCCCGCGCCGCGACGGGCGGGCGTCTCTCCGAGCTCGACGGCGTCCCCATCGCCGTGAAGGACCTCTTCGCCACGAAGGGCCTCGCCACCACCGCGGGCTCGCGCATCCTCGAGGGCTTCGTCCCCCCGTACGACGCCACCGTGATCGAGCGGCTCCAGGCGGCGGGCGCGGTCCTCGTGGGGAAGCTCAACATGGACGAGTTCGCCATGGGCTCGTCCACGGAGAACAGCGGCTACCACCCCACGGCGAACCCCTGGGACCTCACGCGCACGCCGGGCGGCAGCTCCGGCGGCAGCGCCGCGGCCGTGGCGGCGCGCCAGGTGCACGGGACGCTCGGCACGGACACCGGCGGCTCGATCCGCCTCCCGGCGTCGTTCTGCGGGGTGGTGGGCCTCAAGCCGACGTACGGCCGCGTCTCGCGCTACGGCGTCGTCGCCTTCGCCTCCTCGCTCGACCAGGTGGGGCCGCTCGCCCGGACCGTGGAGGACGCCGCCCTCCTCCTCGGCAGGATCGCCGGCCACGACCCGCGCGACATGACGTCGTCGTCGCGGCCGGTGGACGACTACCTCGCCTCGCTCGAGGCGGGCGCCCGGGGCCTGCGCATCGGCCTGCCCCGCGAGTGGTTCCGCGGCGGCCTCGACGCCGGCGTCGAGCGGAGCGTCCGCGCCGCGCTGGCGGCGTACGAGAAGCTCGGGGCGAAGCTCGTCGAGATCTCGCTGCCGCACTCGAAGTACGGCATCGCCGCCTACTACCTCATCGCCCCGGCCGAGGCCTCCTCGAACCTGGCGCGCTACGACGGCATCCGCTTCGGCCTGCGCGCCCCGGCGAAGGGCCTGCGCGAGACGTTCTCCGAGACGCGCGAGAAGGGCTTCGGGGCCGAGCCCAAGCGCCGCATCATGCTCGGCACGTACGCGCTCAGCTCCGGCTACTACGACGCGTACTACCTGCGCGCCCAGAAGGTGCGGACCCTCATCCGCCGCGACTTCGACGAGGCCTTCCGGAGCTGCGACGTCGTGGCCGGGCCGGTGGCGCCGACCGTGGCGTTCAAGCTCGGCGAGCGGACGGAGGACCCGCTCCAGATGTACCTCGCCGACGTGTTCACCATCACCTGCAACCTGGCGGCGCTGCCCGGCATGAGCGTGCCGTGCGGCCTCCACGCGGAGAGCGGCATGCCGGTGGGCCTCCAGCTCCTGGGACGCCCCTTCGACGAGGCGACCCTGCTCCGCGCGGCGCGCGCCATCGAGCGCGAGCTGCCGCCGCTCCCGGCGCCGCCGCTCGCGGCGGGGGTGAGCTGATGCCGGTCTCGGACTTCCAGGAGGTGATCGGCCTCGAGGTGCACGCGCACCTCCTCACCCGGTCCAAGATCTTCTGCGGCTGCTCGACCGAGTTCGGCGGCGAGCCGAACGCGCACACCTGCCCGGTGTGCCTCGGCTTCCCCGGGGTGCTGCCCGCGCTCAACGCGCGCGTGGTGGAGTTCGCGGTGCGCGCGGGCCTCGCGCTCGGCTGCACCATCCGGAGGAAGAGCGTCTTCGCCCGCAAGAACTACTTCTACCCGGACCTGCCCAAGGGCTATCAGATCTCGCAGTACGAGCTGCCCGTGTGCGAGGGCGGAGGCGTGGACGTCACCATCGGCGGCGCGGAGAAGCGCATCCGCCTCGTGCGCATCCACATCGAGGAGGACGCCGGGAAGAACGTCCACGACGTCTCCGCCGACGGATCGTCCGGCGTCGACCTGAACCGCGCCGGCGTGCCGCTCCTCGAGATCGTCTCCGAGCCCGACCTGCGCTCGGCGGACGAGGCCATCGAGTACCTGAAGGAGCTGCGCGCCGTCCTCATGTATCTGGGCGTGAACGACGGGAACCTGCAGGAGGGCTCGTTCCGCTGCGACGCGAACGTGTCGGTGATGAGGAAGGGAGCCCAGCAGTACGGCACGCGCTGCGAGATCAAGAACATGAACTCCTTCCGCTTCCTGCGCGCCGCCATCGAGTACGAGGTGCGCCGGCAGGTGGAGATCGTGGAGGGCGGCGGCAAGGTCGAGCAGGAGACGCGGCTCTTCGACCCCGAGCGCGGCGAGACCCGCTCCATGCGCTCCAAGGAGGAGGCGCACGACTACCGCTACTTCCCCGAGCCCGATCTCCCGCCGCTCCTCGTCGAGGACGCGCTCGTGGAGCGCGTGCGGAAGGAGCTCCCCGAGCTGCCCCGTGCCCGCGCCCGCCGCTACCAGGAATCGCTCGGCCTCTCCGCGTACGACGCGGGGGTCCTCGTGGCGGAGCGGCCCGTGGCCGAGTTCTTCGACGCGGCGCTCGCCGCGTACGGGAAGGGGCCCGAGGCCGCGAAGAAGGTCGCGAACTGGATGAACGGAGAGGTCGCGCGCCTCGCCCACGAGCGCGGCGAGGGCCCGGGGGCCTGGAAGCTCACGCCCGCGAAGCTCGCCGCCGTGCTCCGGCTCCTCGACGCCGGCACCCTCGGCGGTCCCGGGGCGAAGCAGGTCGTGGAGGAGGTCTTCGCCCGGGGCGGCGAGCCCGAGGAGATCGTTCGCGCCAAGGGGCTCGCCCAGGTGTCGGACGAGGCCGCCGTCGAGGCCGCGGTGGAGCGGATCGTCGCGGCGAGCCCCTCGGAGGTGGAGCGCTACCGGGCGGGGAACAAGAAGCTCCTCGGATTCTTCGTGGGGCAGGTGATGAAGGAGATGAAGGGGAAGGGGAACCCGGCGGTCGTGAACGCGATCGTGAAGAAGAAGCTGGGGAAGTGAGAGGCAGGCTTCAGGCTGCAGGCTTCGGGAACCGCCTCGCCGTGCGAGCCGTGACCGGCGAAGCCGTGAGCTGCGCCCGTGGCCTGTAGC
Source organism: Anaeromyxobacter sp. (assembly GCA_036523995.1). Lineage (GTDB taxonomy): Bacteria > Myxococcota > Myxococcia > Myxococcales > Anaeromyxobacteraceae > Anaeromyxobacter. The sequence continues at coordinate 471 of DATDDC010000663.1, read as the reverse complement.
CCGCAGCCTGAAGCCTGGAGCCTGAACGGATGGCACGCTGGAGCGGATGGGGCGCGGGGCCCGCGGGAGCTGGATCGACCGGCGGGCCGAGCCGCGCCTTCCTCGCGGCGGTTTGCGTAGGCTGCCTCATCGTGACCGCGGTCTTCGTGACGGATGGGCGCTTCGCCGCGGCCGCCGTCTCGGCGCTCGCCGCCGTGTACTTCGCGCTCCGGCTCTTCGCGGGGCTGGGGAGGTAGCCGATGGCTCGCGAGCCGCTCCGGCCCGTCCTGTACGACTCCGGCCGCGACGTCGTCCGGCTGCTCGATCAGCGGAGGCTTCCGGCGGAGGAGGTCTGGCTCGAGCTCGCCGGCTCCGAGGCCATCGCCGCCGCCATCCGGGACCTGGCGGTGCGCGGAGCGCCGGCCATCGGCGTCGCCGCGGCGTACGCCCTCGCGGTCGACGCGCGCCGCGGGGCCTCGCCCGCGCAGCTTC
>DATDDC010000662.1:0-16660 GCA_036523995.1 Anaeromyxobacter sp. | reverse complement strand
GCGGGCGGCGCGGTGTGGCACGAGGGCCGGCGCGCGCGTACGCTTCGGGCGTGGACCGGACCCGCGCCTTCGTGCCGGACTTCCTCTTCGCGGACGGCGCCCTCCGGCCCGGCGCGGCGCTCTCGGTGCGAGGCGGCCTCGTCGCCGCGATCGGCGAGCCGCCGCCCGAGAGCGACGTGGTCCGGCTCCCCGGGCGCGTCCTCCTGCCGGGCCTCGTCTCGGCGCACGGGCACGCCTTCCAGCGGGTCCTCCGCGGCCGCGCCGAGCGCGCCGGGACCGGCCGGAGCTTCTGGAGCTGGCGCGACGTCATGTACGCCGCCGCCTCGCGGCTCTCCCCGGACGACCTCGAGGTCGTCTCGCGGTTCGCCTTCCACGAGCTGGCGCGGGCGGGCGTCACCTGCGCGGGCGAGTTCCACTACCTGCACCGCGACCCCGAGGGGCGCCCCTACGCCGATCCGGCGGAGCTCGAGCTGCGGGTGGTGCACGCCGCCCGCGACGTCGGGCTCCGCATCGTGCTCCTGCGCGCGGCGTACGCGCGCGCCGGGTTCGGCCTTCCGCCGGAGCCCGGCCAGCGCCGGTTCGTCGAGCCCTCGCCGGACGTCGCCCTCGCCGCGCTCGACCGGCTCGCCTCGGCGGTGCGCGGGGACCCGCTCGCGTCCGTGGGCATCGCGCCGCACAGCGTGCGCGCCTGCCCGGCGGACTGGATCCGCCTCCTCGCCGACGAGGCGCGCCGGCGCGGCCTCCCCCTCCACGTCCACGCCGCGGAGCAGCCCGCCGAGCTCGACATCTGCCGCCTCGAGCACGGCCTCTCCCCGGTGCGCCTCCTCGAGCGCGAGGGCGCGCTCGGCCCGGCGACGACGCTCGTCCACGCCATTCACGTGGACGACGCCGACGTGCGCGCCATCGGCGCCGCCCGCGCCACGGTGTGCGCCTGCCCGACCACCGAGCGGAACCTCGCCGACGGCATCGTCCCGGCCGACCACCTCCTCCAGGCGGGCGCGCGGCTCGCGCTGGGGGTGGACTCGCACGCGCAGGTGGACCTCCTCGAGGAGGCGCGGGCCCTCGAGCTCCACCTCCGCCTCGTCCGCCAGGAGCGGGCGGTGCTGGACGATCCGCCGGGCTCCCTCGCGGCGACGCTCCTCGCCGCGGCGACCGCGGGCGGGATGGCGTCGCTCGGCCTCGCCGGCGGCCGGCTCGCACCGGGCGAGCCCGCCGACTTCGTCCTCGTCGATCTCGACGACCCCTCCGTCGCCGGAGCCGCGCCGGACGCGCTCCTCGCCGCCATCGTCTTCGGCGGCTCGGTGCGCGCCATCCGCGCGACGTACGTGGCCGGCGAGCCCGTCGTGGAGGACGGCCGTGCGGCCCCCGGCAGGGTTCCGGGGGAGCGAGCCCTGGCGGACTTCCGCGCGGCCCTGGGGAGGCTCTGGGGAGAGGGGTGACGGCGCTCTACCGACGGCCGGCAGCCACCCGTCAGCGCCGGCGGCGCTCGCCCGGGCTGATCCGTCTCTGCATCGCGGGCGCTCTCGCGCGGCCAGCCCGGGGTGCTCGTACACCGCCTCGCGCTGTGGTCGCCGCCTCGACCGCGGACGTCCTGCGCCTGCTCCGTCGCGTTCAGCCGCCTTCACAGTCGGTTACACGCCGAGAAGGGCCTTGGCGCCGATCGGATGGCGAGCTTCCGGCGCGACGGCCCCAATCGGGTGCGATTCCTCATCCCGGGATGAGCGACGCCGACCCGACGACGCGGGCCCGCCTACCGCCACCCCGGACTCGACCTCCACCGCGGCCCGGCGTCCAGGCAGGCACATCGAGAAAACGGGCGGCGGGAGCGGCTCTCGTCTAGGCTCCGAGCATGGACGCCGTGGCGCTGTTGCGGTCCCTGGTCGCGATCGACTCCACGTCCTCGCGCTCGAACCTGCCGGTGCTCGACCGGCTCGAGGCGGAGGCGCGGGCGCTCGGCTTCGAGACGCGGCGGGCCACCTGGACCGACGCGAGCGGCGTCGAGAAGGGGAACCTCGTCTGCCGGCGCGGCCCCGACACGCCGGGCGGGCTCGCCCTCGTGGGCCACACCGATTGCGTGCCGTATGACCCGGAGTGGAAGGAGGCGCTCGCGGGAGAGCTGAAGGACGGCGTCGTCGTCGGGCGCGGCGCCGCCGACACGAAGGCGTTCCTGTCCGCCGCGCTCTCCGCCGCGGCTCGGACGCGGGCCCTGCGACATCCGCTCGCGCTCCTCTTCACCGCGGACGAGGAGGTCGGCTGCCTCGGCGCCAAGCGGCTCCTCGCCGAGGGGCGGGTGCACCCGCGCCACGCCATCGTTGGCGAGCCGACGAGCCTCACGCCCGTGCGCGCGCACAAGGGCTATTGCGCCGTGGAGGTCGTCATCCGCGGGGTAGAGGGGCACAGCGCCTATCCCGAGGTGGGCGCATCCGCCATCCACGCCATGGGCCGCCTCTGGCCGGATCTGGAGGCGATCGGCGAGGAGCTGCGGCGCGAGACGGACGCGGCCTTCGCGCCGCCGCACACCACCTGGAACGTCGGCGTCGTGCAGGGCGGCAAGGCCCGGAACATCATCGCCGGCGAGTGCCGCTTCACCTACGAGTGGCGGCCCTTGCCCGGCCAGGACCCGCGGCGCGCGCTCCGCCTCGTCGAGGAGACCTGCCGCAGGATCGAGGCGGCCGGCGGCGGGAAGCTCTCCATCGAGATCGCCCCGCTCCGCACCGACTCCGCCGCCGTGACCCCCGCCGAGGCCGAGATCGTCCGCTTCCTCGAGGCGGAGAGCGGGAACCGCGCCACCACGGTCCCCTTCGGCACCGAGCTTCCCGAGGTCACCGGCATGGGCGCCGAGGCCTGCGTGTTCGGGCCGGGGGACATCCGGGTGGCGCACCGGACCGGGGAGTTCGTCCCCGTGGCCGAGGTGGAGAAGGCGGCGGCCATCCTGGTGCGCGCCATCGAGAGGTTCTGCGCATGACGACCGCACGGGCATCGCTGGCGAGCGCAACGGATCCCCATTCCTGGCCGCCCTGCCGCTCGCGGCCGATTGCGCGGGCGAGCGGGCCCGTGCCACGATCGCCTCGTCCTCGCATGGCCCTCTCTCGCCGAGCTCTCCTCGTCTCCGCGCTCTGCGCCGGGCTCGCCTGGCCCGCGCCCGGCGCGGCCCGCGACGACGCCTTTCCCGAGGGACGCCGCATCTCGCTCCGCGGCTACGATCCGGTCGCCTACTTCGTGGACGGCAAGCCGGCAAAGGGCTCGCGCACGTTCTGGTACAGCTTCGACGACGTCGTCTACCTGTTCCGCTCGTCGGAGCACCGCGCGAAGTTCGCCGCCGATCCCGAGCGCTATGCGCCGCAATACGCCGGCTACTGCGCGGCGGGAGTGTCCAAGGGCTACAAGGCCGAGCCGGACCCCGAGGCCTGGATCATCGCGAACGGGAAGCTCTTCGTGTTCCAGCGCAAGGACCGGGTGCCGGAGTTCAGGAAGAGGATCGAGGAGCTCGCGGCGAAGGCGAATGCCAGCTGGCCGGCGGTGAAGGGCCAGTAGGCGCCCGCCCTCAGAGGCCGGCCTTCTCGAGCGCGGCGGCGATCCTCTCCCGGTGCTCGGGCCTGTTGAACAGGGAGCCGAAGATCTCGCGGTCGAAGAAGGGATTGAGCTTGCGGACCTCGGCGGCCGCGGAGCGCGACTCGGCCTCCCGGGCGCTCTCGCCGTAGACGGCTGCCAGCATGGCGTAGACGAACGCGTTTCCTTCGTTGCGCGTCGTGACGCGCTCGAGGACCCGGGTCGCCTCGGCCGTGTTGCCCGCGATGAAGTGCGCGAGGCCCAGGCTGAAGAGGTCCTCTCCCGACAGGCGCGGATCGATGGCGGTCGCGTTCTCGAGGGCCCGTATCGCGCCCGCGGCGTCTCCCCGCCACAGCAGCGCGTCGCCGAGGCCCGCCCAGCAGTCCGGGTCGCTCGGGTTCAGGGCCACCGCTCGCTGGAGCACCTCGACGGCGCGATCGTATTCCTTGCTCCTCGTGTAGACGCGCCCCAGGAGGACGTGGGCCGCCGGGCTGAACTCGTCGAGCGCGATCGCCTTGTGCGCCAGGCCCTCTGCGCGCTTCAAGGCCTCGGCCGCGTCCGGGGTCCAGCCGAGCGCCGCCGCGCTCAGGTCCACCCGGCCGAGGCCGACGTAGGCGGCCGGGTAGCTCGGGTCCAGGGCGATGGCGCGCTCGAACATGGCGCGGGCCTGGGAGTGCGTGGTCCGGTTCAGGCGGGTCAAGAGGTCGCGCCCGCGCAGGACGAAGTCGTACGCCTCCATGCTTCCCGGCGATCTGCGGGCCGCACGAACCGCCTCCAGGTTCGTGAGCGTCACCGCGAGCGCACCGGCGATCCGCGCCGCGATGTCGTCCTCGAGGGCCCCGATGGCGTCGGCGGGGGCGTCGTAGGCGTGCGACCAGACCAGGACGCCCTGGGGCAGGTCCGTCAGCCTGACGGTGATGCGGATCCGGTCGGCCGACCGGCGGATGCCGCCTTCGACGAGGTACCGCACCTTGAGCTGCCGCTCGAGATCCTGGGCGCTCGTGTCGACGCTGCGGAGGCGCGACACCACCTTCGGCGACGCGACGGCCACGTCGGAGAAGCGCCCGAGCGCCTCGGCGATGTCCTCGCCGATGCCCCTCGAGAGACGGTCGTCGGACGCAGCCGCGTCGGAGTCGACGAACGGCAGCACCGCCACCGACAGGCGCTTCCCGGCGGCACCCGCGGGCGAGGCGGCGCGCTGCCCGTCCCGCCCGGCCAGCGACCACGAGAGAGCGCCCGCCACGGCGATCGCCGCCGCGACGGCAGCGGCCAGGGCGGACGCCTTCCCTCGCGAGCGAACGGGTGCGACCTCCACACCTGAAGGCGGTGACCCGGCCGGCGGCGACGCCGGGCTCGCCGCCGTCGGCCTCTGCGCGGCAGGCTCCGACGCGGCGGCCTCGAGGCGAGCGGCGTCGAGCTCGACGACGGCAGGGCGAAAGCGGTAGCCGCGTCTCGCCACCGTTTCGATCATCGACTGCTCCTCGTCGCCGAGCACCTCTCGCACCTCCTTGATGCACTGGACGAGCGAGTTTCCGGTGACGGCGACGTCCGGCCAGACGCCCTCGATGAGCTCCTCCTTCGTCACGAGGCGGCTGGGATTGCGGACGAGATGGAGGAGGACGTCGAACGACTTCGGCCGCAGCGGCACCGGCGCGTCGCCGAGGCGCAGGCAGCCCAGCCGCATGTCGAGCGTGAACCCGCCGAAGCGATACGCCTTGGTGTCGGGCGGCTGCATGGGTGGGAAGAGCTCCAGGCCCATCCTCGGCGAATGCCGCAACCCGGGAGCCTTCAGCGCTTCTTCATCGCAGTTTCAGCGAGCCTTCACTGCGCCCGGTTCGGGGCGAGCGGATTATAGGGGCCGCCCGCGGGGCTCGCAAAAGAGCGGGGCTGCCGCCGGGTACCAGACAGGAGGAAGAGCCAATGATCCCGATCCAGCTTCGCCCGGCGGGACGAGCCCTCACAGCAGCCATCGCGGTGTGCGCTCCCTTTGCGGCGGGCGCCGACGCCGTCACGGACTGGAACCAGGCCGCCCTCCGCGCCACCGAGACCGCCGGAGCACCCGTTCCGGTGCAGGCGCGCGCCATGGCCATCGTGCACGCGGCCATCTTCGACGCCGTCAACGCCGTCGAGCAGAAGTACGCCGCCTATGCGGTCGACGTCCGCGCCGAGCCCGGGGCCTCGGCCGAGGCCGCCGCCGCCGCGGCCGCGCACGGCATCCTGGAGAGGCTGTACCCGCCGCAGAAGGCCGTCGCCGATGCCGCCCTGGCGGGCGCCCTGGCCAAGATCCCGGAGGGCCCGGCGAGGGCCGCGGGGCTCCGCCTGGGCCAGGACGTGGCCGAGAAGCTCTTCGCGCTCCGCAAGGGCGACGGCTCCTCCGCCGAGCAGCCCTACGCGTTCGGGAGCGGCCCGGGGATCTACCAGCCCACGCCCCCGATGAACGCCAATCCCATCCTGCCGCAGTGGCGCAACGTGAAGCCGTTCCTGCTGACGAGCGCCAGGCAGTTCCCATTCTCCGGTCCCCCCGCGCCGGGCAGCGGCGCCTTCGCGAAGGACTTCAACGAGGTGAAGCGCCTGGGATCGAGGACGAGCGCCGAGCGCACGAACGAGCAGACCGCGATCGCCATCCACTGGGCCGGGTCGGAGGTCCCGCCGCTGAACGCGATCGCCCGGGCGGCGGCGGCCGCGAAGGGATTGACGCTCGTCGACGATGCGCGGCTCTTCGCGCTCCTCAACATGGCCATGGCCGACGCGCTCATCGCCGGCTTCGAGGCCAAGTACACGTTCAATCATTGGCGCCCGGTCACCGCGATCCGCAATGCCGGGCTCGCCGGCAACGCGGCGACGTCCGCCGACGCGGCGTGGGAGCCCCTGCTCGTGACGCCGCCTCACCAGGAATACCCGTCGGCGCACTGCCTCGGGGCCGGCGCCGCGATGGCCGTGCTCCGGCACGTGTTCGAGGGGGACCGGCTGTCCACGAGCTACGTGTACCCTCCGCTCGGCGTGCTGCTGCGCTGGGAGAGCTTCTCGCAGGTCGAGAAGGAGATCGAGAACGCCCGCGTGTGGGCGGGCATCCACTTCCGCACCGCCGTGGAGCACGGCACGCGCTTCGGACGTCAAGTCGCTGAGTACGGGATCCAGACCCACATGCGCAGGCGGAGCCCGGGGGCCGGCTGAAGCGGACCGTCCTCGCTCAGAACCCCATCCGGTAGAACAGCCAGCTGACGAAGCGGTTCCCCAGCGACGGGTTCTCGCCGGTGCGGACGAAGAAGGCCCGGCGCATGGGGTTCGTGAGGCGGCGGAGGAGCGACACGAACCAGCCCTGATTGCGGGAGGGGAACGCGGCATCGTCCATCTGCGCGCACGCGGCGTAGAAGAGGTTCCCGAAGTGGTGGCTCGCGTCGAGGCCGCGATTCGTGAAGAGCGTGAGGGCGACGGGCGCGTTCAGCCAGGGGCGGTAGGGAGAGGCGTCGCCCACGAATTCGATGCGCGGCTTCCCGAACGCCTCCACGGCGAGCTTCATGTACGGGCTCACCATGGGATCGATCCCCATCTTCGTCGACGCCACCCAGTCGACCGCGACGAGGTCGGCCCCGCCGATGAGGGTCCGGGTCTCGTTCGGCTTCGGGTCGGCGAAGATGCCGAACGGCCCGTCGGCGCTGAGCCACGCGTCGACGAGGCCGTAGTCCACCGGGAAGGCGCGGAGGTAATCGATCGTCGTGGCGTAGATGCCGCGCTTGCAGTGGTACTCCTTGAACTTGTTTGCGAGGGCGAGCGATCCGTAGATGTTCTTCAGCGCGAGCGTGTAGTAGGCGTACGCATGCGTCTTGTTCTTCGCGAACGAGATGCGCAGGTCGGCGTCGCGCCAGGTGACGGGCACCGGGTGGACCCCGAGGTGCTCGCCGAGGTCCCGCTGCTCCGCGGCATCGAGCGTGAGGTCCACGACCTCGTAGCCGGCGCTCCCGTCGTAGCCGAGGTACGCCGCCACCTCGCGGACGCTGCGGTGCAGGAAGTACTCTCCGTACGTGGACTGCGCCTCCACGACCTTGATCCGCACGAAGCCGCTCCGCCGCAGCCGCGCCACGAGATGATGCACGAGCTCCGGGTCGGTGTAGGTGGAGTGGTCGTTCCGGTCGTATGCGAACATGAAGTTCGGCTTCACCGCGATCAGGAGCTCCGAGCGAGGCTTCCCCGAGGCGGCGAGCTTCGCCTCGACCATCGCGTCGAAGCCGGTGGTCTCGAGCACCCTGTCGAGCGCGCGGAGCTTGTCGTCGCCGGAGATGCTCGCGACCGTCGCCTTCCGCGCGGAGCGGATCGGCGCGAGGTTGAGGCGCGCCATGTCCTCCTCGAAGGCGAGGCACCGCTCGCCCGAGGGGTCCTCCACCTGCACGATGCGCCGCAGGAAGACGGCCGTGGGGAAGTGATCGTTCGCGACCTCCAGCACGGGCTCGCCGAGCTTGCGGATGGGCGCGGCGCGCTCCCCCGGCGCGCCCGCCGGCGCGAGGGGCGACACCCGCAGGCCGTCCCCCTCGAGGAGCATCTCGGACGAGCTCGTGCGCGAGACGATCGAGCCGAGGAAGGCGTCCAGCCGGTCCTTGACCCAGTGCACGGGCTCGTCGCGAAGCGTGCGCGAGTGGATCTGGATTCGCGCCGAGCGCGCCGCCGGGCGCACCGCGCACAGGTAGCCGTAGAGCAGCGTCGGCTCCTTCACGTTCCGGATGGTGCCGCGCTCCGCCTCGCCGAAGGTCCGCCCCGGCACGACCTCGCGCACGACCGGGGACGCGCCCGCGGCGGCGCCGTCCGTGACGGCGATGCGCCCCTGGCGCAGCGTCACGCCGTGCGGCGTGATGGTGAAGCCGAGCAGGTGCTCGCCGGGGAGCAGCTCGCGCAGCTCGCGCGCGATCGCGGAGCGAAGGCGCCGCACGAGGCTCGGGACGAGCGGGAAGGCGACGTTCACGGAGTCGCGGGGCCGCGCCTCGAAGGCGAGGTCCAGCTCCAGGTCGCAGGGAACGAGGCCCGTTGCGCTGGCGCGCATCTCGGAGAACGAGGCCGAGAAGCCCCGTGCCAGCCGGAAGGCCGGACCTCGGTAGCGGCACGTCCCGCCGGCCAGGTCGAGCGCGAGCCCGTCCAGCGCACGGTCCGTGATGGCGTACCGCAGCCAGCCGCCCGAGCCGTCGCCGACGGCGAGGAGGACGTCCGAGAAGAGCTCGCCGTCGCCCCAGGGGAATCCGCGATCGTGCACGCCCGCCACGAGGAAGAAGGGCCGCTCGCCGCCCTCGCCGCGAACGGCGCCCGAGAGCACGAGGTTCTGGTACTCGGCGTCGTAGAGGAGCCGAGGGCCGCGAAGGTACTCGTCCCGGAGGGCGCCCCACGCGAACGAGGCGAACGCGGTCCGCGCCGCGAGCTTCTGCCACCAGGACGTCGCGCCCGGCACCTCCATGGACCCGACGAGGGAGAGGCTGTCCGCGAGATCGAAGCGCAGCTCCCCTGCCGCGAACGGGGGCGCGTGCTCGTCCTCGCCGCGGTGAACGACGGTGAAGAGCGTCGTCATGTCGTCGACGACGTCGAAGCCGCGGTCGTCCCGCACGTCCTTGTGCCCGCGGAGCGCGTACGTCGTGCCGTCGGCCGCCGTGAAGCGGAACGCATACGTCATCCGGCGCGTGCCGCTCGCCTCGTCGACGTGGAACAGGTTGAAGCGACCGTCGCGGATGGGGAACGTCCCGCCGAGCGGGGCGAAGGTGACGGTGCCCTCGAGCCTCGCCTCGTGCTCGGCGACCCGCAGGAAGCGCTCCAGATCGTCGATGTCGATCCGGACCGAGAACGAGAGGCGCGTGCCGCTCGCCTGGCCCTGGACCGCGCCGGCGCGCGGATCCGGGGCGCCCGCGGCGGCGAACCCGGCCATCGTCTCGCTGAAGCGGAATCCCAGGCCGGCGAGCGCGCCCGCTCCCTCGGCGGACCGCGCGACGGGTTCACCCTGCGGCGACGGTGCGGGCATGGGGCTCCTCCTCGCGCGGCCCTGCTGGATGTGCAGACGCCCTGCCCGCCCGGATGTGACGTCAATCCCAGGCGATGTCGTAGTCGGAGTCGAGGAGGCTCAGCACCCGCGCCTCCACCCGGGCGTTCTTCGCGTCGATCGCCTGGAGGGCCGTGAGGATCACCGCGCGGTGATACCCGGACACCATGAAGTCCCGCCGGAACGTCATGCGGGCGTGCTTCTCGCCCAGCCACTCGACCTTTCTCTCGCCGTAGCTCACCACCGACCTGTAGCTGGACGGCCCGGCCGACACGACTCGCCTCGGGTCCTTCCCGGTCAGCGCGAAGAGGGTCTTGCCGATGGCGGACGAGAGGAAGCCCTTCACGGTGATGCGGCCGAGCTCGGTCCAGACGGCATCGATGCTCCCGATCCTCGGCTCCAGCAGATCCGCGGCGTCCCAGGCGATCTTCAGATAATCCGCCACCGGGTAGTTGAAGAAGTCGGTCCGCGCCCCCTTGCGCTCGGGATCGCAGGCGCGCGCCGCGTCGTCGCCCAGCCGCTCGCGGACGAGCATGAAGAGGCGGTTGAAGCTGAGGCCGCGAGAGACGTCGTCCTTGGTCGTCGCAGCGACTCGCTGGCGGAGCTCATCCCGGTCGGCCGGCATCTCGCTCCCTTCTGGCCCGGCGCGGGGCCTGCGGCATTTCGAAGCATAGGCGGACTTTCGCCCAAAGTGCTGGCGCGGGACGGCGTTGACAGCGGCGGCCAAATGAATGAACATTCAGTCATGACACGCGCCCCGTCGGCGCCGGCGGAGGGCGACTCGCCGATCCGGCTCTCGCACAGGGGCCCGGTCGCGGTCCTCACGCTGGAGAGCGCGCCCGTCAACGCGCTGGGCACCCGCCTCGTCCGCGCCCTTCACGACGTCCTCGGCGAGGTCGCCGCCGACCAGGAAGCCCGCGTCCTGCACGTCCGCAGCGGCCTCGAGGCCTTCTGCGCGGGAGCCGACCTCGCCGAGATGCGCGCCAACCTGGCCGATGGCTCGCGCGTCGACGCCCAGATCGCCGCGGTGCGCGACATCCAGGCGGTGCTGGCGCGCCTCGAGTCCTTGCCCATGGCCACCCTCGCCGAGATCGGCGGCGCGGCCATGGGCGGCGGTCTCGAGCTCGCGCTGGCCTGCGACTTCCGCGTCGCGGCCGGCGAGGCGCGGCTGGCCCTGCCCGAGACGAGCCTCGGCCTCCTTCCCGGCGCCGGCGGGACCCAGCGCCTGACCGCGCTGTGCGGCCCGGCGATCGCGAAGCGGCTCATCCTCGGCGCCGAGGTCCTGGACGGAGCCACCGCGGCCTCGCTGGGCGTGGTGCACTGGGCCGTGCCGCGAGAGGCGCTCCCCGCCTTCGCGAGCGCCCAGGCCGACCGCCTGGCCGCGCTGCCGCGCGCGGCGGTGGCGGCGGCGAAGTCCTGCATCGCGGCGGCGAGCGACCCCGCCCGCCACGGCTACGAGGAGGAGCTCTCGGCGACCCGCGAGCTCCTGCTCCACGACCCCGAGACGCGCTCCCGGATCGACGCCTTCCTCGCCGGCAAGCGATGAGCCGGCGCGGCCTCCATCCCGTCGCAAGGAGAACGAGAAGATGCGATTCGACGAGAAGGTCGTCCTGGTCACCGGCGGCGCCTCCGGCATCGGCATGGCCACGGTCCGCGGGTTCGCGGCGCTCGGCGCCGACGTCCTCGTGGCCGACGTGAACGCTCCGCGCGGCGAGGAGGTCGCCGCGCAGATCCGCGCCGAGAAGGGCGAGGCGCAGTTCCTCCGGGTGGACGTCACCGACGTCGCCTCGATCCAGGCCTGCCGCGACGCCGTGCTCTCCACGCGCGGGCGCCTCGACGTCCTCGCCAACGTCGCGGGCTGGGGCCACATCCAGCCCTTCGTCGAGAACGACGACGCCTTCATCGACAAGGTGATGGCGCTCAACCTGCGCGGCCCCATCGAGATGGCGCGCGCCTTCTTCCCGTCGATGATCGAGCGGAAGAGCGGGCGCATCGTCAACGTCTCGAGCGACGCCGGCCGGGTCGGGAGCCTGGGCGAGAGCGTCTACTCCGCGGCGAAGGGAGGCGTCATCGCCTTCACGAAGTCGCTGGCCCGCGAAGGAGCGCGCCACGGCGTGCTCGTCAACTGCGTCTGCCCCGGCCCCACCGACACGCCGCTCCTCCAGTCGGAGCCGCCGAAGTTCCTCGAGGCCTTCCTCAAGGCCATCCCGCTGCGCCGCTTCGCGAAGCCGAGCGAGATCGCCGACGCCATCCTGTTCATGGCGAGCTCGCGGGCCGACTACGTCACCGGCCAGGTGCTGAGCGTGAACGGCGGGATCACGATGGTGGGCTGAGCGCCGGGCGCCCCACGCAATTCCCGGAAAGGAACCGCACATGAAGAAGCTCCCCATCGAGCACTTCCAGCCCAGGCACTTCGGCTGGTCCGTCGAGGGCAAGGTGGCGACCATCGCCCTGAACCGCCCCGAGAAGAAGAACCCGCTCACCTTCCAGTCCTACGGCGAGCTGCGCGACACCTTCCGCGACCTCGTCTACTGCCCGGACATCAAGGCGATCGTGCTCACGGGCGAGGGCGGGAACTTCTGCTCCGGCGGCGACGTGCACGAGATCATCGGACCGCTGGTCGAGACGAAGATGCCCGGCCTCCTCGAGTTCACCCGCATGACCGGCGACGTCGTGAAGGCGATGCGGGCGCTGCCCCAGCCGGTGGTCGCGGCGATCGACGGCATCTGCGCCGGCGCGGGCACCATGCTCGCGTGCGGCTCGGACATCCGCTACGGCACCGCGCGAAGCAAGGTGGCGTTCCTCTTCGTGCGCGTCGGCCTCGCCGGGGCGGACATGGGCGCCTGCTCGCTCCTCCCGCGCATCGTCGGCCTCGGGCGCGCCTCCGAGCTCCTCTTCACCGGCCGTGCCATGAGCGGCGAGGAGGCCGAGCGGATGGGCTTCTACAACGCGCTGGCCGAGCCGCAGGACGTCCTCGCCCGGGCGAAGGAGATGGCGAGGAGCCTCGCCGACGGACCGACCTTCGCGCACGCCATGACGAAGAAGATGATCCTGCAGGAGTGGAACATGGGGCTCGACCAGGCCATCGAGGCCGAGGCGCAGGCGCAGGCCATCTGCATGCAGACGAAGGACTTCGAGCGCGCCTACCACGCCTTCGCGAACAAGAAGACCCCGAAGTTCGAGGGCGACTGATGGCCGACACCTCGTTCCTCTCCTGGCCGTTCTTCGAGCAGGGCCACCGTGCCTTCGCCGCGGCGATCGAGCAGTGGGCGGCCTCGCACGTGCCCGAGCTCGTCCCTCCCGGCGAGGCGCACGGGCCCGGCCTGGACGAGGCCGCGCGGCGGCTCGTCCGGGCGCTCGGCCAGGCGGGATTCCTCGCCGCGTGCGTCCCGGCGAGCTGCGGCGGGCGGAGCGAGACGCTGGACGTCCGCACCCTCTGCCTGGCGCGCGAGATCCTGGCGCGCCACGAGGGGCTGGCCGACTTCGCCTTCGCCATGCAGGGGCTGGGCGGCGGCGCCATCTCGCTCTTCGGCACGCCCGAGCAGCAGCAACGCTTCCTGCCGGCGGTGGCGAGGGGCGAGGCCATCGCGGCCTTCGCGCTCTCGGAGCCGGACGCCGGCTCGGACGTGGGCGCCCTGGCGACGCGGGCGGTCCCCGACGGCGGCGGCTACGTGCTCGAGGGCACGAAGACCTGGATCTCGAACGCCGGCCTGGCCGACTTCTACGTGGTGTTCGCCCGGCTGGGCGACGCCCCCGGATCGAAGGGGCTCGCCGCCTTCGTCGTCGACGCCGGCACGCCCGGGCTCCGCGTGGCCGAGCGCATCGACGTCATCGCGCCCCATCCGCTCGGCACCCTGCGCTTCGAGGGGTGCCGCGTCGGCGCCGACCGGCTCCTCGGCAAGGCGGGCGACGGCTTCCGCATCGCCCTGTCGGTGCTCGACGTGTTCCGCTCCAGCGTGGGGGCGGCCGCCCTCGGCTTCGCGCGCCGCGCGCTCGACGAGGCCGTGGGGCGCGCCCTGCAGCGCAAGGTGTTCGGCCGGAAGCTCGCCGAGTACCAGCTCATCCAGGCGAAGCTCGCCGACATGGCCGTCGCCGTGGACGCCGCCGCCCTGCTCGTCTACCGGGCCGCCTGGACCAAGGACACCACGCGCGGCCGGGTGACCCGCGAGGCGAGCATGGCGAAGCTCTTCGCGACCGAGTCCGCCCAGGAGGTCATCGACGAGGCCGTGCAGATCTTCGGCGGCCTCGGCGTGGTCTCGGGGGTGACCGTGGAGAGGCTCTACCGGGAGATCCGCGCCCTCCGCATCTACGAGGGCACGAGCGAGATCCAGAGGCTCGTCATCGCCGGCACCGTCATCGAGCGGCACCAGGGAGGTCGGTGACCTAGAATGACGGTTCATTCGGGCGGGGTACCCATGGGCGTCGTCCCCGAGGTCAAGAGCCGGGTCACCGACGAGGCGCTCGTCCAGCGCCGCCGCGGCCAGATCGTCGCCGCCGCGGTCGAGCTGTTCGCGCGGCAGGGGTACTACAACACCACCATCCTCGACGTCGCTCGCAAGGCGGGCGTGAGCAGCGGGCTCATCTACCAGTACGTCAGCGACAAGGACGACGTCCTCCTCCTCGCGCTGATGAGCGTCCTCGACCTCTACCGGCAGGAGATCCCGCGCGCCCTCGGCGGGATGACCGATCCGTTGGAGCGGTGCTTCGCGGCCATCCGGGCCTACTGCCGGGTGGTGGACCAGCACCGGCCGGCGACGGTCCTCGCCTACCGCTCGACGAAGTCGCTCCCGCCCGATCGCCGCGAGGTCATCAAGCGGTCGGAGATCGAGACGAACGGGCTCATCGCCGCCTGCCTCCGCGCCTGCATCGCGGCCGGGCTCTTCCGCCCGGTGAACGTCAACGTGGTCACCTACCAGATCGTGACCTTCGCCCATAACTGGGCGCTGAAGCACTGGCGGCTCAGGGACCTCTGCACCCTGGACGAGTACGTGAGCACGGGCCTCGACTTCTTCGCCCACGCCCTCTTCACGCCCGCCGGGTGGCGGCACTACCGCAAGCGGCTCGCGGCTACTTCCCCGGGTCCTTCACGTCGGCGACCTGGTCGAACTCGACGTTGACGTAGTGCCCGTCGCGCTTCTCCACGCGCCGGAAGTACTCGGTCTGCACCACGTCGCGGGTCTCGGGATCGATCCGGATGGGCCCGCGGGGGCTCATGTGCTTCCAGCCCTTCAGCGCCGCCACGCCCCTGTCGCCGTCGATCTTGCCGCCGAGCTTGCGCGCCATCTCGAAGATGGCCGCCATGCCGTCGTAGCCCCCCACGGCCATGAAGTTGGGGCGCCCCAGCCCGCCGCTCACCTCGTAGAAGGCCTTCAGGAACTGCTTGTTCTCGGGCGACTCGTGCGCGTCGGAGTAGTGGAAGGACGTGATGATGCCGAGGGCGACGTCTCCCATGGCGTCGACGGTGTGATCCTCGGTGAGGTCGCCGGGCCCGATGACCTTGATGCCGGCCTGGGCCAGGCCGCGCTCGTGGAAGGCCTTCATGAAGCCGATGTTGGCCTCGCCCGGCGGCACGAAGATGAAGACCGCGTCGGGCCGGGCGTCCTTGATGCGCTGCACGAAGGGAGCGAACTCGGGGTTGCGCAGCGGCACGCGGACCGAGTCGATGATCTGCCCGCCCGCCTCGGCGAACGTCTTCTTGAACTGCGTCTCGGAGTCGATGCCGGGGGCGTAGTCGGAGACGAGCGTGAACACCTTCTTGATGCCGTTCTTGAAGGCCCAGGTGGCGATGGGCGCCGACCCCTGGGGGAGCGTCATGGAGACCCGCACGATGTACGGCGACTTCGTCGTCACGATCGACGAGGCCGCGTTCATCACGATCATCGGCTTCTTCGCCTGGGTGGCGATGTCGGCGGTGGCGAGCGCCTCGGGGGTGAGGCCGAAGCCGGCCAGGACGTCGACCTTCTCGCGCACCACCAGCTCCTGGGCGAGGCGCTTGGCCACGTCGGGCAACGGGCCGGTGGTGTCCTTGTAGATCACCACCACCTTCTTGCCGGCCACCTTGTCGCCGTGGATCTTGAGATACGCCTTGATGCCGGCCTCCATCTCCTTGCCGTAGTCCGCGAACGGGCCGGAGAAGGGCGCGATCACGCCCACCTTGATGGTGTCCTCGGCTCCGGCCGTGGACGCAGCCAACGTCAGGCTCAACGCCGCGCTGAGCAGGGTCTTCACGTGCGGCCTCCGTCTCCGGGGGAACGACGCGGGGCTCCGGGTGAGGGGTACGTTGAATGAATGGTCGTTCAACGCATTCGATCCTGTCAAGGCCGGGCTCCCCCGCTCCCGCCCGGCGCCGAGCTCGCCGCAGGGAGCGCCCTGGCCCGGCGGCGGGTTGACGGGGATGGCATGAATGAAGGACCATTCATTTTCGAGGGGCGGGCCGACGCGCGACGCCGCGCGAGCCCGTCCCAGGCCGAATCGGAGGCGCCCGTGGACCGACCTGGCGTGTCGGCGGATCGATCGAGCTCCCCCACCGCCCTCTCCTTCGCTCCGGGCTTCAACGCGGCGGTCCCCTTCGTCGACCGGCACGTCCCCGAGGGGCGAGGCGGCAAGGTGGCCATCCGCAGCGCCGCCGGCGACGTCACGTACTCGGAGCTGGCGGCGAACGTGAACCGCTGCGCCCACGTCCTCGTCCGCCTCGGGCTGGAGAAGGGCCAGCGGCTCGTCCTGGTGGTGAAGGACTGCCCCGAGTTCTTCTACCTGTTCTGGGGCGCCATCAAGGCCGGCATCATCCCGGTCCCGCTCAACACGATCCTGCGGGCCAAGGACTTCCGGGGGATGATCGAGGACTCGGGCTGCTCCGCGGTGGCCTGGTCGCCGGAGTTCGCGGCCGAGGTCGAGCCTGCCCTCTCCGACGCGCTGCCCGCGCCCAGGGTGCGACTCCCGGTGGAGGGCGGAGCGGGAAGCCTTCGGAGCCTCCTGCCCCACGCTCCCGCCGCCTTCGAGACGGTGAAGGCGGCGGCCACCGCGCCCTGCTTCTGGCTCTACTCCTCCGGCTCCACCGGCGCCCCCAAGGGCGCCGTCCACCGCCACCGCGACCTCGCGGTG
>DATDDC010000661.1:0-5919 GCA_036523995.1 Anaeromyxobacter sp. | reverse complement strand
CCCGGGCCCCGGCCTCCATCAGATCCACGCGCCCGTCGCCGTCCACGACGGCGAGCGTGGTGCGGATGGAGATCACGGTCTTTCCGCCGTTCTCGCTCGTGTCGAGCTTCAGCGAAGGCCGGAGCCGGAGGTCCGCCGGGTCCCCGACCAGGAAGCCGCGGGACTTGAGCTCGCGGGCGAGCGCGTCGTGGAAGACGCCGCGCAGCGACGAGGGCCCGGCCGGCTCCTCGATCTCGAGGACGATCGAGCCGAACGTCGCGAGGGCGCGGGCGGCGGCGCGCCGGACCGCGTCGTCGGGATCCGCGGAGCTCGCGTTGCGGAGCGTGGAGCGGGCGCGGCGGTCGCCGATCTTCGCGAGCGCGGCCACCGCGGCGATGCGCACCGAGGCGGCGCCGTCCTCGGCCACGGCCTCACGGAGCGCCTGCACGGCCTCGGGCGCGCTGCGCTGCCCGAGCACGATGGCCGCCTGCGTGCGGACCTTGAGCGACGAGTCCTTCCTGAGCGCGAGGATGGCCGCGTCGATCTGCGGATCGGCGAGCGCGGCGGAGGCGACGACGGAGTACGCGAGGGCGGCGAGCAGCGCGACGACGCGGAGGGCACCCATGCGCGAAGCGAAGGATACCAATTTTCGCTCGCTCTCCTCGCCCCTCTTCGACGCGATCTCGCGGCCTACCTCGGCGCCGCGCCGCCCACAGCGCCGCTGGCGAGCCTGCGGAAGGCCTGGTGCAGCCGGGAGGTCACCGCGCCGGGGCGGCCCGACCCCACCTGCTCCGATCCGAGGCGCACGACGGGGACGATCTCGCGGATGGTGGACGTGAGGAACACCTCGTCGGCGGACTCCAGGTCTTCGCCGCGGAGCGGCATCTCCTCGGCGGCGATACCGCTCGAGCGGGCGAGGCGCAGGACGACGCCGCGCGTGACCCCCTCCAGGATCCCGGCCGCGAGCGGCGGCGTGACCACGCGGCCGCCCCGCACCGCGAAGACGTTCGAGGACGATCCCTCGGTGACGAAGCCGTCCTCGTCGAGGACGAAGGCCTCGTAGGCGCCGGACGCGCGGGCCTCCCGGAGCGCGAGAACGTTCGGCAGGTGGGAGCCGGTCTTGGCCGACGGGTCGATGGCCAGCGGCGAGGCCCGGCGCAGCCCCACGATCGCCGCCACGACGCCCTCCGTGTACGCGCGGGCCGGGGGACCTGCGAGCGGCTGCGCGATGATGAGCGCGACCGGATCCATGGCCAGGGCTGGATCGAGGCCGATCTCCCCCGCTCCGCGCGTCATCACGACGCGCAGGTAGCGCTCGCCCACGTTCCAGGGCGCCGCCGCCGGATCGGGGACGTCGCCGCCCCGCGACGCCTCGAGCGTGCGCTCGATCTCCGAGGCCGTGCGGCGGCTGTCCCACTTCGGCTCGAGGCCGATGCGATCGGCCGAGTGGCGCAGCCGTACGAGGTGCGCCTCGAGCTCGAAGGGCCGCCCGCCGTAGGTGCGGATGACCTCGTAGATGCTGTCGCCGTAGAGGAAGCCGCGATCGAAGGCCGACACGCGGGCGGCGGATGGGGGAACGATGGTCCCGTCGACGTTCACGACCGCAGGCACCCGAGGAGCATAACGCCGGCGCGCCGCGCGCGTCGGCCTCGAGCGCACGCCGGACGGCTCGATCCTAGAGCCTCACCTGGATGGTGAGCGTCGGGGGCGTGCCGAGCACCGCGAGCACGATCTTCCTCTCGCGCTCCGCCCAGGCGCGGACGTCCTTCTCGAAGGTCGGGCAGTCGCCCACGACCTCGACGAGGGTGCCCGCCGGCTTGCCGCGGACGTGGTGCGCGAGCATGAGGACGGGCTGAGGGCATCGCAGCCCGACCGTGTCGACGCGGATGTTCTCCATGGCGCCGTCTCGCTCCGTCGGGGGACGATACCGCGAATCCTCGCCCCGCACGAGGAGTCCCGGTGGCGGACCCCCCGTGTCTTCCCGCGCATTTCTTGACGGATCGATCGCCGGTGATATCTCCCGAAAGCGATGGAAGCCTTCGTCGAGTGCACGCATTGCCGGGTGGTCATGACGTCCTGGTCCGCGCCCGGGAGCACCATCCGCTACTACCAGTGCCCGTTCTGCCAGCGGACGCATTCGTCGCTGTACGGCGAGGTGTTCAAGCGCCGCGCCGGCGCGCGCATGGTCGACGCGAAGCCGCGCGCCGCCGCTCCAGGCATCCCCATGCCGTCCCCGGAGGACGTGCGATGGGCGCACGTGAAGGCGAAGGCCGCGCGCTGGTTCGCCCGGCTCGAGGCCGACGAGCAGCGCTGCGCGGTGCGCACGGCCCCCCCGGGGGCGGAGGTGCCCGAGGCGGACCCGGCCGACGTGGTCGAGCTCGCCGCCGCCTCGCGGCGGATCTCGTGAAGCTTCACCGAGAGGCGATGGCGTCCCGCGGCGCGGCGCCGAGCCCGAGCTCGATGGTGGGCAGCTCCACCTGCTTCGCCCTGGCCTTCACGGAGATGGCCACCTCGGCGACCTGGCCGTCGGCGACGTCCACGCGGCCGCCCTCGACGGCCTTCCCTTGCGCCACGGCGATCATGCGGTAGCTGCCCGGGCGAAGCCTCGCCATCTCGAAGCGGCCGTGGACGTCCGCGTTGGTCTCCGCCCCGTCGCCCGCCTCCTCCGAGATGGCCACCACGTGCACGCCGGGGAGCGGCACGCCCTTGACGTCGCGGACCGTGCCGATCACGTTCCCGCCGCGGTGCAGCCGGACCGGCGCGAGCGGCGAGCGCGTGTTCACGGGCACGAACTCCGGCAGGTAGTCGGGGTGCTGCACGACGAGGACGAGGAGCCCGCGGGGCGCGCGCCGAAGCTCGAAGTAGCCGCCGTTGCCCGTGACGCCCAGGCCCGCCACGCGCTCCGGCCGGATGAAGCGGAGCCGCTCGAGCTTGGCGGGATCCGCGAGCGTGGCGCGCGCCAGCGGGACGGGGTCGCCCGTGGTGGCGTCGACCACCTCGCCGAGGACGTGCTCGCCGGCGCCGAGCTTGATCTCCGGGACGACGAGCTTCTTCCCCGAAGCGCCCTGGACGTGGAACACGTTGGGCGCGAAGCCGTCGGCGCGCACCACCACGCGGAACTCGCCCTCGGGCGGCGTCAAGATCCGGAACCTGCCCTCGGGATCCTCGAAGGCGACGCCGTTCACCGTGAAGCGCGGCACCGGCGCGCCGTCCGCCCTCGTCACCTGCCCGCGCAGCTCGCCGGGCGGCGGCGGCACGAACGAGGCGGGCGCTGCGGCGGCGACGAGAGCGAGAACGATGCCGGTCATGGCGACCTCGGTTCCGAGGAGGGGCTGCAAGCAGCGCGCCCCATGAAGATTCGGTATCTTCTGCGGCGCCCGACGGGTATCCCGTGAGCCGGGGTCCCTTCGAACCGATGCACGTTCGCGTGGTGACAAGTGGCTGGCGGTGGTCGCGAGGCGCTAGCTCAACTGGCAGAGCATCGGCCTTTTAAGCCGGTGGTTCCGGGTTCGATCCCCGGGCGCCTCACTCGCTCTCTCCCCGAAGAACACGACGGCCCCGATCGCGCGCGGCGATCGGGGCCGGTGTGCGGCGACGTGCTCCTCAGGAGCGCTTCGCGACCTTCTTCGGCGCGGGATGCGCGGCGACGACGGTGATGCTCTCCTCGAACGTGGCGGGCCGGGCGTGCTCGCGAAGCTCACCGACGGCCGATGCGAGGGGCGCCGCGACGGCGGCGTGGAAGAACGCGGCCTCGACGGCGAGGGCGGCAGCGGCGAGGACGGCGACGGCGAGCTTCTGGGTCATGGCTTCCAACCTCCGTTGCCCTGCTCTACGCGGCGGCTGGGGGCCTATTTCACGGTGCCTCCGTCCCGGTAGGGCCCTCCCCTCCGCGTCCGGATCCGCTCACTCGAGCGAGAGATCGAGCACGACCGGCCGGTGATCCGACGCGAGCACGACGTCGGAGCCCGCCGCGATCCACGCGGTCGAGACGCTCGCTGCCTCCGCGGCCCCGACGAGCAGGTAGTCGAAGCGGGTCGAGGGGCTCGCGGAGGGCCAGGTCTCGGCGCCCGCCGGCGCCGGATCGGTCCAGGCTCCGTCGCCGAGGAGCGGCACGAGCGCGGCGCTCGCGGGCGTGTCGTTGAGGTCGCCGCCCGCGAGCACCACGGCCGAGGGATCGGCCGCGGCGAGCGCGTCGGCGATCTCGCGGAGGCGCGCCGCCTGCCAGGCGCGCCGCGTCCCGTCGTCCGAGAGCGCGGAGCTGAAGTGGCTCCCCACGAGGACGAGCGCCCTCCCCGCCTCCGCGTGCGCCTCGACGCAGTCGCGCGGCCAGAGGAGGCGGCCGTCGGGCCCGCGCTCGTGGACGTGGCTCACGTAGGCGGCGATGGGGAGCCGCGAGAGCACCGCGACGTCGATGCCCCGCGGATCGTTTCCCTCCACGAGGCGCGCCACCGGATACCCCGCCCCCGCCGCGAGCCGCTCCAGGATCCCGACGTTCTCCACCTCCTGGAGGAAGACGAGGTCCGCGTCGATGCGGGCGAGCACGGCGGCGACGCGCGCGAGCTTCGCGTCCACCTGCGCGGGCGTCGGGACGAGGTCGAGCTCGCCGGGAGGGACGAGCTGATCCACCTCGTCGAAGAGGTCGTGGACGTTCCAGGTCGCGACGCGGACCCGGGCCGCGCCGCGGCCGGAGCCGGATCCGTGCGGAGGAGGCGGAAGCGCCGGTTCACAGGCGGTTACGGCGAGGACGAGGAGCGCGAGAGGTCGCATGCCGCGGCGCCGGAGCAAGGCGCGGGCCCGCGGGGTCGCTCGAAAGCGTCCCCGGGATCAGCCCCGGCCGGAAGCGCCGGGCGTTCACTGGCCGGGCCGCTCGGCCGTGGTTAACGTTCGATCCAGCCAAGGAGGCGGGGCATGACCGCGGCCTCGCGCGAAGACATCCGCCGGGAGCTCCTCTCCCGCATCCCGCGCTGGTACTCGCCCCGGCTCCACCTCGCCATCCCCGCCGTGACGGGCGTCGTGCTCATCGCCTTCGCCCTCTCGAGGATCGAGGATCTCCGCGCCTGGCAGGTGGCCTTCGTGCCGCTGTTCCTCGCCTTCGGGAACGCCGTCGAGTGGCACGCGCACAAGGGCCTCCTGCACACGAAGACCTGGCCGCTCGAGGAGCTCTACTTCCGGCACACGCCGCAGCACCACGCCATCTACGTCTCGGAGGACATGTACGTCCGCGACTTCCGGGAGCTGAAGTTCGTGCTCCTCCCGGCGTACGGCGTCCTCGCCATCGCGGTCGTGACGTCGCCCATCACGGCGGCGTTCTGGGTGGCCGGGCAGCGGAACCTCGCCGCGCTGTGGCTCGCGAGCGTGGTCTTCTACCTGCTCACGTACGAGTGGTTCCACCTCGCGTACCACATGCCCGCGGACGGCGCGATCGGCCGCTGGCGCGTGACGCGGTGGCTCCGCCGCCACCACCAGCGGCATCACTCCCCCCGGCTCATGCAGACCTGGAACTTCAACGTGACCCTGCCGCTCTGGGATCACGTGCGCGGGACCGTGTACCAGGCGCCGGAGGAGGGGCCCGACGGCGTCCTGGCGGGCGCGGATTCGACGGCGTCGGGCCGGTCGCACCCTTTGACACGCGAACCGCGGTCGGGTACTAGACCGCCCGACCCCATCGTCTAGAGGCCCAGGACCCGGCCCTTTCAAGGCTGTAACCGGGGTTCGAATCCCCGTGGGGTCAAGTCGTTTTCCCCTCCGCGCGCGACCTGGACTTCCGTTTCGGGCGCCCGAAACGACGCTGGATAATGGGCACCGGCGCCCCCGCTCCAACATGGAACCGGGCGCCTTCTGATCATTCCCTGGACGTGCGCACCTCGTGACGATCAGGATGCCCGCGAGAGGCTTATCCCACGCCGCTCGATGAACGCGATTACGTCTTGGCGCTTCGCC
>DATDDC010000660.1:0-3493 GCA_036523995.1 Anaeromyxobacter sp. | reverse complement strand
CGAGCCGTGCGCTTCCGTGGCTGATGTGGGGGTCAGCAGCACCACGTCGCCCAGGTTCCATTCGTGGCGCAGGTTCCCCAGTTCTTCGCTCGACCCATCAATCGCCATATCCGCGCGCAGTGGCGCGACGAGCTGCAGGGGAAGTTCGGCCTCGACGCGGAGGTGGTGGACGGAGAGAGCGTGCGGGCGGCGGAGCGGCACGGCCTCAAGACGAACCCGTTCGACACGGGCGGCATCGTCATCTGCTCGCACCCCTTCGCGGCCCTGCGCGCCGGCGAGGTGGAGCGCGTCGCCTGGGACGTCGCCGTCGTGGACGAGGCCCACCGGCTCCGGAACGCCTATCGCCGCGATCACCGCACGGGCCGGGCGCTGCGCAGGGCGCTGCGCCGGTGCCCGAAGCTCCTCCTCACCGCCACGCCGCTGCAGAACGACGTGATGGAGCTCCTCGGCCTGGCCGCCTTCATCGACGACGCGCTCCTCGGGAACGAGGAGGCCTTTCGCCTCCAGTACGCCACGGGCGAGCTCGACGAGGACCGCGCCGCCGACCTCAAGGCGCGCCTCGCCCCCGTGGTGGTCCGCACGCTGCGGCGCCAGGTGAAGGAGTACGTGAAGTTCACGGCGCGCCGCTCCGTCGTGGAGGACTTCGCGCCGACGCCGGAGGAGCAGGCGCTCTACGACCGCGTCTCCGACTACCTGCGCCGCGAGGACTCCCACGCCATCCCCGAGGCGCGGCGGGCGCTCCTCGTCCTCGTGTACCGGAAGATCCTCGCCTCGTCGTCGTTCGCCCTCGCGGCGACGCTCGACCGGCTCGCCGGCTCGCTCGAGGAGAAGCTCGCGGGCGCGGAGTGCTCGGCCCGGGCCGACCTCGCCCTCGAGCTGGACGGCTTCGCCGACGAGGCGGAGGAGCTCCTCGACGAGGGCGGCGCGCCCGCCCGGGCCAAGGGGCCGGCCGCGGTCCGCGCCATGAGGTCCGAGCTCGCGGAGCTGCGCGCGTGCGCCAAGCTCGCCCGCGGCATCCGGGCGAACGCCAAGGCCGGCGCCCTGGTGCGCGGACTCGACCGCTGCTTCACCGTGGCGAAGGCCTGCGGGTGGCCGGAGAAGGCCGTCGTCTTCACCGAGTTCCGCCGCACGCAGGAGCACCTCGCCATGCTCCTCGCCTCGAAGGGCTACTCCGTCACGTGCCTCTCCGGCGACGTGTCGGGGACGGACCGCCGCCAGGCGCTCGTCGAGGAGTTCCGGGCACGCTCGCAGATCCTGCTCATGACCGAGGCCGGGGCGGAGGGCCTGAACCTCCAGTTCTGCAACCTCGTCGTGAACTACGACCTGCCCTGGAACCCCCAGCGCGTGGAGCAGCGCATCGGCCGCTGCCACCGCTACGGGCAGCAGCGCGACGTCCTCGTCCTCAACTTCCTCAACCGCTCGAACGCGGCCGACGCGCGGCTCTACGAGCTCCTCTCCCAGAAGCTCGCGCTCTTCGACGGCGTCTTCGGCTCGTCCGACGAGATCCTGGGCGCCCTGGGGAGCGGCGTCGACTTCGAGAGGCGCGTCCTCGACATCTACCAGTCCTGCCGCTCGGGCGAGGAGGTGGAGCGGGCCTTCACCGCCCTGCGCGAGGACCTCGACGGCCGCATCCACGCGCGGCTCGCCGCGGCGAGGACCCTCCTCTTCGAGCGCTTCGACGGCGAGGTCCGCTCCAGGCTGCGGCTCGCCGAGCAGAAGGCGAAGGAGGCCGTGGCGCGCCGCGAGGCGGAGGAGGACGCGCTCGTCTCCGCCGTCTTCGAGGACGAGCCGCCGCAGGAGCCCGCGCCGGACTCGCCGGCGAGGGGGCGCGCCCGGCGCGCCAAGCTCGTCCGCGCCGCCGCCGAGAAGGTCCGCGCCCGCGAGCAGGACGCCGTCTCGTTCCTGGAGCTTCCCTCTCGCCACCTCCCCGCCTCGCTCGGGAAGCTCGCCGGCCGCGAGGGCTGGTGGTTCGCCTACCGGTTCGAGCTCGACGCGCTCGTCCCGGAGGAGCGGGTCGTGCACCTCGTGCTCTGGTTCGACGGCGCGGGGTTCCACGCGCTCTCGGAGGACGAGGCCGAGGCCTTCGCGGCCCTCCCGGCCGAGGAGGGCAAGGCCGGGCCGCGAGGGACCACCGCGTCCATCGGGACGGCGCAGGAGGAGGCGCTCCAGGCCCTCCACGCCAGGCTCCTCGCCGGCGCCTCGGAGCGGAGCCTCGCCGCCTTCGACGCCTCGCGCGAGCGATGGGACCGGTCCGTGGAGGACGCCCTCGCCGCGCCACGCACGGCGGTCGACGAGGCGCGCGCGGCCTGGGCCAAGGCGCGCGCCGCGCTGCACGACGAGATCGAATCGACGCGGGGAGGCCGCCTTCCGCCTGGGGGCCCCCTGGGGGGCGAGGGGCTCTCGCTGCGCGACCGCCGCGCCCTCCTCGAGCGGGCCGAGCGCGAGTACCGCCGGAAGCTCGACGACCTGCGGGCCACCGAGGCGCAGCGCTACGCCGAGCGGGACCGGGCCGTCGCGGAGCTGCGCAAGCGGGCCGAGCCGAAGGAGAGGCGGGCGCTCGTGGGGACGGCGTACTGGCGGTGCACGTAGGGAGGCGGAAGGCGCGCCGGCGCAGTGGAGCCGCGCGGCGGATTGGCGATCCGCCCTCGCCCTGGTCGATGACGCGCTCGCCTCACACGGCGTGACGCGGAGTCGCGGACGTGATGTGCTCCCCATCGGCCGTGGGGATCGGGGGCGAGCCCCTCGCGCGGAGGGTCGACATGCGTCCGACACGATTCGTCCTGGCGTCCGCCGTGTGCGTGCTCGTCGCCGGGTGCAGCGTGCGCGAGATGACGGCCGGGCGCGCCGAGGCCGAGAAGGCGGTCTCGGAGTTCCACGAGAGCTTCAACGCGGGTCGATTCGGGGAGATCTACGACTCCGCCTCCGACGAATTCCGCGCCGCGTTGAAGCGGGAGCGTTTCCTGGAGCTGCTCGGAGCGATCGAGCGCAAGCTCGGGAAGGTCACAGGAACCGAGAACAAGGGTTGGCGCGTGAATTCCCGGAACCTGCGGACGTACGTGGACGTCACGCAGGCGTCGCGCTTCGACACCGGCGAGGCGGTGGAGACGTTCGGCTTCGTCGTGCGCGACGGGAAGGCCATCCTGATCGGCTACAACATCCAGTCGCTGGACCTCATCGTGCGGTGACCCTGCGCTCGAAACCTGACGATGTCGCCATTCCGGGCGGGGCGGCACCCGGCGATGGCGATAGGATCCAGCGGATGGCCCGGATCGTCCACGCCTCGACGCCGGCCGACCTCGAGCTCGTGCGCTCGCTGTTCCGCGAGTACCAGCAGGCCATCGGCATCGATCTGTCGTTCCAGTCGTTCGAGGCGGAGCTCCGCGAGCTTCCCGGCGCGTACGCGCGCCCGCGGGGACGCCTCCTCCTCGCCTTCGAGGAGGATGCGCCGGCGGGGTGCGGCGCCCTTCGACCGATCGCGCAGGACGTTGCGGAG
>DATDDC010000659.1:0-8506 GCA_036523995.1 Anaeromyxobacter sp. | reverse complement strand
GGCGCCGCGACGGGGTCTGCTCGCGGCCTTCGCGCACGAGTCGCCTCTCGCGGTGGTCGAGGACCGGTGCTCGGGCTCGCCGGGGTGCGGGATCTGCGTGAGCGGGTGTCCGACGAGCGCGATTCAGCTCGGAGCGGGGGGGCGCCCCATCGTTCGCGCCAGCGCGTGCAACCTTTGCGGTCGCTGCGTCGCGACGTGTCCGCGCGGCGCATGGAGCTGGGTCCACGCGCCGTGGCCGGCGCTCCTCGGCCGGCTCGAGGCGCTGCTCTCGCGGGCGCCGGGCCCGGGATGCGAAGAGCCCGTCGCGCTGCTCCTCACGGAGAGGGCGCGGCCACCGGCGCCCGACGAGGCGAGCGAGACGGAGCAGCCCGCCGCGCCGTGGATCCTGCCGCTCGAGCTACCCAGCGGGACGCTGGATGCGGGAATCGTGTTGCGGGCCCTCGAGCTCGGCGCTGCTCGCGTCTGCGCCGTCGTCCGCCGCGACTCTCCCGAAGGCGACGCGGGGCTCGAGGCCGCCGCCCTGGTAGCGGAGGCCATCGGCGCAGCGGGCACGGTGCGGACGGCGGGGTCCGTGGCGGAGGCGCTCGCCCTCCTCGGCGAGCGCCCGCAGGCGCGGACGGGCGCTACCCCTCCGGCATCGCCGGACGTGCGCTGTCGCCCGGACGCCTCGCGCATCGCCGATCGCTTGTGGCACGGCAGCGCTGCGGCCCGACCGGTGACCTTCCGGGCGGCGGGAGCGTTCGGCGGGGCCGTCACCGCCCACGGCGCGCGATGCACGCTCTGCGACGAGTGCACGAGGACGTGCCCCAGCGGCGCGCTCTCCCTCCGGCGGGGCGCCGACGGCGTCGGCCTCGTCTTCGACAGCCGGCGCTGCCCCGGCGGATGCGGCCTCTGTGCGCGCGCCTGTCCGTACAGGGCGCTCACGGCGTGGAACGAGGTTCGTCTGCCGGCCGCGGAGGTGGTGCTCGTCGCGCCGCGCCCCAGCCATTGTCGGTCCTGCGGCGCTCCCTGGTCGGGCGCCACGGCGGTGCCGGCGCTGGAGCGCCGTTACGATGCGCGGCACGACAAGGCCGTGCTTCGTTCGTTCCTGATGGAGTGCCCGACGTGTCGGCGGCGGAAGCTCGCAGCGTCCCTGCGTACTCTGGTGAACCCGAAGGCAACGCTCGGCCCGCAGTAGCGGGCCGTGGATCCGAAGAGGTCGTCGAGGGTCCGGGCCGGGAGGTGCGTGACGATGGATCTCGCCCGGTGCAGCGCCTCCCGGCCCGATGGGAGTCCGAGGGAGCAGAGGTGCGCAACATGAGAAGCGACATCCGGCGGTACGCCCTCCGCCTGCAGATCACGACGGCCTGTCAGCTCCGCTGCGGGTATTGCCGCCCGGACGCAGTCGGCACGCGGCGCGGAGCCGGTCTCCTCGACCTCGAGATGGTGCGGGCCTGCAGGCTGTTGTCGAAGCTCGGCGTCGATCGCATCCGGCTCACGGGCGGCGAGCCGCTCCTCCGGGAGGACATCGTCCGGCTCGTCGCCCGGCTCGCCGAGATGGAGGAGCTCGAGGAGGTCACGCTGACGACGAACGGCCAGCGCCTCGCAGACCTGGCTCGGCCGCTGCGGCGCGCCGGGCTCCACCGGGTGAACGTCCACATCGACAGCCTCGACGCGGGTCGATACCGGAGGATCTGTGGCGGCGATCTGGGCCGCGCCCTGGACGGTCTGGCCGCGGCGGTGGCCATGAAGCTCTCGCCGAGGGTGAACGTCGTCGTTCAGCGCGGCCTCAACGAGGACGAGATCCCGGCGTTCTGCGCCCTGGCGCGCGAGCTCGGCGTCATCGTTCGCTTCATCGAGATCATGGACACGGGGATCGCCCCGGAGCTCGCCACGCGCGCCTTCGTGAGCGGCTCCGAGATCGGCCTTACCCTCGAGGCGCTCGGGGCCAGACGAGCCCCGAGGTCCGGCAGCGCTCCCGCCGTGGACTACCGGTTCGCCGACGGCACGGTGGTGGGCGTGATCGCCTCCGAGACCGAGCCATTCTGCGAGAGCTGCGACCGATTACGGCTCGGCCTCGACGGGGTGCTCCGCACCTGCCTCTACGCCGGCGCCGGCCTCGACGTCGGCGCGCTCCTGCGGTCGCACGCTCCGGATCGATGGGTCGCCGAGCGGCTGCGTGCGCACATCGCCGCGAAGCGCTCGGAACACCCGAGCGGTCCCGGCGCAGTGCGGCTCGGGCGCGGCTTCTCGATGGCGGCCGTCGGCGGTTAGTGCGCGCCGCCAGCCTTTGCCGGCAGAACCCCGGCGCGTTCAACGCGCGAGAGGAGGAGAACCACGATGAAGACGACACACACTGTCGAGATCGCAGCCTTGCTGGCGGCGCTCCTCGTCCCGGCCGCGCCGCTCGCTTGCGACGAGCACGCCAAGGACGCCGAGCACGCCTGCAGCCATGCCAAGACCGGTACCGTCACGGCAGGCGACGCCTCCGCGAAGGGCCGCCGGATCGTCATTCCCATCGCCGGCATGCACTGCAGCATGTGCGCGCAGAGGGTCACCGCCGCGCTCGCCGACGTGGCAGGCGTGAGGTTCGTGGAGACGAGCCTCGATGCAAGGCGAGCGGTGGTCGTCTACGACCGCAGCAAGGCGAAGCCCGAGGCGCTCGCCACGGCCGTCAAGGGCGCCGGATACGAGCCGGGGAAGCCGAGGGCGAACTGACGGAGGAACCTTCGGAGCCGCCGCGGCCGACCTCAGCAGATCCACGCTCCGCCGGGGAGGGTGAACACGGCGAAGATGGCGGGGATGTCGAGGACGTACGACCAGAGACTCCCCACCGCGGCCAGGGCCAGCAGGCGACCGATGGAGGCGGGTCTGCGATCGAAGAGGAGCCACAGGATGAACACCCATTCCGCGAAGCGGATGGGCGCGAGCAGCACGTAGTAGAGGACCTCGGATCTGCCGACGCCGACCTTCCAGGCGATGGCGGCGAAGGCGAGGCCCGCGAGCACGCCGAGGGCCGTCCGCGCGAGGCCGAAGACGAGCGGTTTCGGAGTCTCGGTGCGGTACACCCGCCTCAACCGGTGGCCGGCCAGCGTGTAGCCGGCGAGCTTGACCGCCGCGAAGTAGGCGAAGCCCAGAGGCGCTGGACCCATCGGCACGGCTCACCTCGTTCCGCCGGACGTTCCCAGCTTCGCGCGCCGCGCCCGAGCCCGCAAGGACGGCGCGAGGACCGCTGGCGCCCAGGGGCGGCACACGCCGGAGAACCGGCCCGTGCCTCGACGGCGGAGCTCCCGGAGGCGTCGCCCGCGCGACACCGGTACGATCTCCCGATGACCCGACCGCGAGAGGCCGCGCGCCTCCTGTGCTTCATCCTCCTTCTGGCGAGCTGCCGGCGGCGCGACGCGACGCCTCCCGGCGCCGGCGGCGAGGTCACCGCGGCCACGCGCGAGGCGCAGCAGCGCATCGCATCCGAGCTGGACCTCGCGGATCCGCGGGACTTCGAGGACGCCCGCCGCGGGCTCGTGGCTCGCGCCGAGGGCCGCATCGTCGGCACCGGCGGCGAGGTGCTGGTCGACTTCGCCGCGTTCGACTTCGTCGAGGGCGAGGCGCCGCCCACCGTGAACCCGAGCCTGTGGCGGCAGGCGCGCCTGAACCGGCTGGCGGGCCTCTTCCAGGTCACCGAGGGCATCTACCAGGTGCGCGGCTTCGACATCGCCAACATGACGCTCGTCCGGGGCAGGACGGGCTGGATCGTCGTCGACCCGCTCACCTGCCGCGAGAGCGCCGCGGCCGCGCTGGCCTTCGCGCGCCGGCACCTCGGCGCCGAGCCCGTCACCGCCATCGTGTTCACGCACAGCCACGTCGACCACTTCGGCGGAGCGCTGGCGATCGCCTCGGCCGAGGAGGTGGCGCGGCGCCGCATCCCCGTGGTCGCGCCGGCGGGCTTCATGGAGGAGGCCACGAGCGAGAACACGCTGGTCGGCGTCGCGATGGCGCGGCGGTCCATCTACCAGTTCGGGAGGGACCTCGAGCGCTCTCCGCGGGGCCTCGTCGACACGGGCCTCGGCAAGAACGTGGCCTACGGGACCATCGGCATCCTCGAGCCCAACGTCGTCGTGAGCCAGCCGACCGAGGAGCTCACCCTGGACGGCGTGCGGTTCGTCTTTCACGACGTGCCGGGCGCGGAGGCGCCGGCAGAGCTCACCTTCAGCGTTCCGGAGCGGCGGGCCTACGACGGCGCCGAGATCGTCTCGCACACGCTGCACAACCTCCTGCCGGTGCGCGGCGCCAAGGTGCGCGACGCGCTGCGCTGGTCGGAGTACCTCGACCAGGCCAGGGAGCACGCCGCGGACGCGGAGGTGCTCCTGGGTCAGCACACCTGGCCGGTCTGGGGCCGCGCCCGCATCGCGGAGATCATCACCGCGCAGCAGGACGCGTATCGCTACATCCACGACCAGAGCGTGCGCCTCATGAACGCGGGGCTCACGGCGACCGAGATCGCCGAGGCGGTCCGGCTCCCGAGGTCGCTCGCGTCGCAGTTCGCGGTGCGCGGGTACTACGGAGACGTTCGCCACGACGCGAAGGCGGTGGTGCAGCTCTACCTCGGCGCCTACGACGGGAACCCCGCCCACCTCGACCCGCTCCCTCCCAGGGAATCGGCGCGGCGCTGGGTGGAGCTGGCCGGCGGGGCGGACAGGGCCGTCGAGGCGGCCCGCGCGGCGTTCGAGAGGGGCGACCACCGGTGGTGCGCCGAGCTCCTGAACCACGTGGTCTTCGCGCAGCCGGACCACGCGGAGGCGAAGGCGCTGCTCGCGCGCACGTACGATCAGCTCGGCTATGCATCGGAGTCGGCGACGTGGCGGAACAGCTACCTCACCGCGGCGGCGGAGCTGCGCAACGGCCCGCCGAGGAAGGGCGTCGACCGCGCCGCCGCCATCGAGATGCTCCGGAACACGCCCATCGAGCGGTTCCTCGACGCCCTCGCCGCGGCCCTGAACGGCCCGTCGGCGGAGGGATCGAGCCTCAAGATCAACCTCGTGCTGACCGACACGAAGGACTCCCACGTACTGTGGATCCGGAACGCCGTGCTGCACCACCGGAAGGCCGCGCCGGCCGACGACGCCAGCGCCACGCTCTCGATGACGAAGGAGCTCTTCATCCGGATGCTGGCCGGCACCGCCGGCGCGGCGGACGTGCTCATGAGCCCCGACCTGAAGGTGAGCGGCAGCCGCCTCGACCTGGTGCGCTTCTTCCGGCTGTTCGACAAGGCGGACGGGAAGTTCCCCATCGTCACCCGGTGACGATGGATCGAGAACGGGCCCTCAGGATCGGGGCGGAAACGTCACGCGCCCCGGCCGCCCTGGCGCGCCGGGTGGTCCGTCTGCGCCGCGGGCGCCGTCGCTGCCTCTGAAGCCGTCCGTGCCGCCCGACAGCGACGTGACGTGGCCGTCGAGGTCGGTGCAGGTCGTGCCGGAGCCGCCGCGACCGCCCCAGCCACCCGAGCCGCCCGCGCCACCGCTTCCACCCCGGCCACCCGAACCGCCTTCGCTCCGGATGGTCGTTCGCAGCACCGCGAGGACCTCGTCGCGCGCTCCGGATGCGGCGGTGAGCGACACCCGGACGTCCCCGCCGTCGCCTCCCGGGCCGCCCGCGCCTCCGGCTCCTCCCGGCGCTCCATCGCCGCCGCGAGAGCCGCCGGAGCCGGAGAAGGATGGGCAGACGGCGCTCGAGCCGTCCGCGCCGGAAGTGCCATCCGAGCCCGGCGAGCCGCTCGAGCCGGCTCTCCCCGGAGCCCCGCGGCTCACCACGCGAAAGTACGTCGCGTCCGCTCGCTCCACGACCGCGTGGAGCCGCCGGGAGCCGGCGACGACCTCGTAGACGAGGCGCGCCGGATCGCGGGCATCCACGCGAACGTCGAGGTCGGGGCCGCGGCCGCCCGCTCCGGTCCCCCCGAGCACGAGGTCCGGGGGTCGCTCGAAGCGGAGCGGCCACTCGAGCGCTGCGATGCGCCGCCCCGCGATCGTGAACCGCAGGACGAGCCGCGATCCGCGATGGGCGAGGTCCACCGCCAGGGTCTCGGCGATCTCGTCGACGAAGCGAAGCACGCCTTCCCGGTCGACGGTGGCGAGCGCCTCGTCCACCTGGATGGCGGCCGCCGCGAGGCAGGGGGTGACGTCCAGCTCCTCGGCGGGCGCGCACACCGTGATCGGGATCGAGACGCCCTCGACCGCCACGTGCAGGTTGCCGCGCGTCGGCAGCTCCGGGAGGATCGCCGGCGTGGGACGCTCGGCCGAGTACCCGAGGAGCCTCGCCGACTGCTCCGGCAGGTGCTGCTCCACGAGCACCGCGCGCGCCGCTCGGAGCGCGGGCTCCATCCACGCGCTCACGGGCGGGTGTCGGTCGAGCGACACCGGATTGGTTCCAAGGCGCAGCACCGCTTCCTCGACGGCCGCGGCGTCCGCCTGGACCTCCGCGAAGGGGGACGCGCGGACGTGCAGGCGGACGATCCTGCGCCGCGCCTCCTCTCGCAGCGTGGCGTCCGGGGCGCGAACGGCGGCCCAGCCCAGCGTCCGCGCGTCTCGAGCGTCGACCATCCCGTCCAGCGCCTTCGCGTCGAGCGCGCCCTCTCGCCAGCGGGCGCGCTCGAGCTGCACGAGCGTCCACAGATCCGCGGCGCGGCTCCGGCCCGCGGACCCGAGGCGCTTCGAGTCCACGTCGTACCGGAGCGCCCGCGCGGCCTCGTCCGCGAGGTCGGGGCGCACGTGGACGCCTGGAGGCCGGTCGCCGTAGACCTGCACCAAGGCGTCGAGCCGCCCCTGCTCGCCGGCGTCGAAGTCCAGGTTTCGGTCCTCCAGCGCGGCGAGCGCCTCCTCGAGGACGTCGCCCGCGACGGCCTTCGCGGTCGCTTCGTCCGCGCCGCGCAGGACGGCCGAGGCGCAGCCGGCCCAGATCCGGGGCGCGATCTTCCCGTCGTGGAACGCCTGGCTCAGCGCCTTGCGCGCGTCCTCGTCGAGGCGCACGAGATGCGGCCCGGCCGAGCGCGGATCGCAGACGCTCGGGCTCGCTTCGGGCTGCGTCAGGTACGCCACGAGCGCGGCGCCCTCCTGGTGGGCGCCGAGCTCCGCGGCGGTCATCGGGAGGCGGTACTGCCTCGCGGCACAGCCGAGCGCGAGCGGGAGCGCAGCGCAGATCGCCGTGCCCAGGTGCCATCGCCGCGATCGCCGCGGCCGGACGTGACGAGCGGCCATGGTCGCAAGCTCCCCCGAGACCGATGCCGTGATCGACGGCGCGGATGCCGGCGCCCGCCGCGCGCCGCCTCGCGAGGCGGCGTCGAAGGGCCCATCTCGCGAGACCCGACACGCGCGATGAGGTTACACGGCGGCGACGGCTGCGGGCGCGGGTCCCGGATCGCGAGGGACGACGCGAGCGGACGCCTCGCCATTTCGGGCCCGAAATGGATGCTGCGCAGGCGATGAGCGGCGCTCGCGGGAACGGAGCCATCCAACCATCGGACGATTCAGCGGTTCTTCCGGAGCGCCCAGGCGCCCTTCGCCCGTCGCCCGGCGGCCGCATCGCGCGTGGATCGTTTTCGTGCCTGGCGCGTTCCACGGGCATCGGCGCCGCTGCGCCGCCGGAGGCGAACATGACCACGATGGCACTGGGGCTGGCGCTGCTCCTCGCGGCGCCGCAGGCGACGGGCTCGTCCGCAGGATTCGACAAGGAGGTTCGCGTGGGCGCCCCCATCACGCGGGGGAACCTCACCGTGTTCCCCCTGACGCTGCGCCGGCCCGCGGCGGCCGAGGACCACCTCCTGCTCGACGAGGCCCTGGCGCGCAAGCAGCTCGCCATCGAGGAGACCGACGCGGGCGGCTCGGTGAACGCGCTCCAGATCGAGAACCGAGGCGACAGGCCGGTCATGCTGGTCGCGGGGGAGCTCCTCCTCGGCGGCAAGCAGGACCGCATCGTGGCCCGCTCGCTCGTCCTCGCGCCGCGCTCGCGCACGCGGGTGGCGGTCTTCTGCGTCGAGCACGGCCGCTGGACCGGGGCGAAGTCGTTCGCGAGCGCCGGATCGCTGGCGCACGTCCGGCTCCGCAAGACCGCGCTCGAGGGCGATCAGGGGAAGGTGTGGTCGGAGGTGGCGAGCGCGAACGCGGTCATGGGGACGAGGAACGAGTCGGACACCTACCGCGCCGCGGCGCGGAAGCTCGACGCCGACGTCGGCCCCCTGGCGAGGGAGATCGTGGCCGAGCTCTCTCGCGAGCCGAAGGTCGCGGGGCTCGCCGTGGCCATCGACGGCGAGATGGTGGCGGTCGAGTGGTTCGCGTCGCCGAGCCTCTTCCAGCGGATCCGCCAGAAGCTCGTGGCGTCCTACGCGGCGCAGGCGCAGGCGCAAGCACAGGCGAGCGCGAGCGCGGCCCCGGCTCCGGCCGCGGCGCCCGCTCCCGCAGCCGTGGCGGACTTCGCCGCGAAAGCCGAGCGGGGCGCGGCGGTGGTCGAGCGCGTGAAGGGGGCGAAGGGCGCCCAGGAC
>DATDDC010000658.1:0-13035 GCA_036523995.1 Anaeromyxobacter sp. | reverse complement strand
GCGCAGGATCGAAGGAGGGAGGGTGAGCGCATCCGCTCCGAATACCCCGCGCCGGGCCCGGGGAGCAGTTCCTTCGCGGGGCGCTGCGTCCGGCGTCGCGCCGCGGCCGGCGGCGGGGGGGCGAGCGCCGTTGCCGGAGCGGGGCTGCGCTGCTACTGAGGTCCCCGTGGCCAGCGGCGATCGCGAGCGGTGGAACGAGCGCCATCCCCGGGAGCTTCGCGGGGAGCCTTCGCCGTTCGTCGTCGGGCTCGACGGCGTGCTGCCGCGCCGCGGTCGCGCCATCGACGTCGGGGGCGGCACGGGGCGGCACGCGCTGTGGCTCGCGCGTCGCGGCCTCGAGGTGACGCTCGCGGACGTGTCCGACGTGGCGCTCGGCATCACGGCGGACGCCGCGCGGCGCGAGGGCCTCCCCCTCGCGACCCTCGAGATCGATCTCGAGGAGGCGCCCTTCCCCGCGGGCCCCTGGGACGTCGTCGTCTGCACCTACTTCCTCCACCGGCCGCTCTTCGACGCGTTCCCGTCGGCGCTCGCGCCCGGCGGCTGGCTCGTCTTCGCGCACGCCACCCGCACGAACCTCGAGCGGAACCCGCGGCCCGGTCCGAGGCATCTCCTCGAGGACGGCGAGATCGGCGGGCTCGTCCGCGGCCTCGAGGTCGTCCGCTGCGAGGAGGGCTGGTTCGAGGAGGGGCGGCACGAGGCGAGGCTCGTGGCGCGGCGTCCGCCGCCCGGACGCGCTCCTGGATGAGCAGGGGGACGCCGGGTTGCGCCGGGAGGCTTCGTCCGTTACAACGGACATATGTCCGTCGATGGATGGGCGCTGGAGCGCGCCGTCGCCTCGGCGCTGCGCGCGCCGGAGCCGCTCGGCGGGAGCGCGCCATGAGGATCCTCGTCGCCGACGGCGGGGGTGCCTTCGCCGCGACCGCCACCCTCGCCCTGTCGCCGTGGGGCCACGACGTCGAGGTGGCGCGCGACGGCCTCGAGGCGCTCCGCAAGGCGCGGGCCAGGCGTCCCGACCTCGTGCTCGCGCGCTCCGGCCTCGGCCGCATGAGCGGGCTGCGCCTCCTGTCGGCGCTGCGGGCGGGAGGGGGTGAGCTCGCCCGCTCCGCGTTCGCCCTCGTCGTGGGCGAAGGCGAGAGCCATCTGGCGGAGGAGGCGCGGCGCCTCGGTGCGCTGGCGTTCCTCGACGCGCCGCTCTCGGCCTCGGACCTCATGCGGATCGTCGACCGGGTGGAGGCCACCGCGGGCGGCGGGCGCACCAGCCTCGCGGCGATGCAGGCGTAAACGGAGGTTGACGCTCTCCGCGTCCCAACCGGGGTTCGGGTGGCGCGGCGGCGAAGCCTCTGCTATGACGGATGTCCGTTATGGCGGACGAGCGGGGCGCCCGCCGCGGAGGAGAGGCCATGACCACCATTCCAGCGAGCCGCGCGCCCGCGCAGGATCGCGCTCCGCCGAAGCGGGCCCCCTTCTCCAACCGCCACGATCTCGACGTCTACATCGACGAGCTCGAGAAGTTCGAGCGCGGAGAGATCTCCGCCGAGGCCTGGCGCCAGTTCCGGCTCGTCCACGGCACCTACGGACAGCGGCAGGACGACTTCCACATGCAGCGGGTGAAGATCCCGCAGGGCGTCCTCTCGGCGGACCAGCTCCTCGCCATCGCGGAGGTGGCGGAGGCGCACAGCCGCGGCTTCGCCCACGTCACGACGCGCCAGAACGTCCAGCTCCACTTCGTCACGCTCCGCGGCGCCCAGGCCGCCATGCAGCGCCTCGCCGACGCGGGCGTCACGACGCGCGAGGCGTGCGGCAACTCCGTGCGCAACGTGACGGCCTGCCCCTTCGCCGGCGTGGCGGAGGACGAGCTGTTCGACGTCTCGCCCTACGCCGAGGCGCTGACGCGCCATCTCCTCCGCCACCCGCTCTCGAGCTCGCTGCCGCGGAAGTTCAAGATCGCCTTCGAGGGCTGCCCCGTGGATCACGCCGCGGCCTCCATCCACGACCTCGGCTTCACGGCGACGCTCACCGAGGGCGGCCGCAGGGCCTTCACCGTCCGTGCGGCGGGCGGCACCTCGACCGTGCCGGTCTCCGCCCCGATCCTCGTGGAGGCGCTCCCGGCCGGGGAGCTGCTCGAGCTGGCGGAGGCCGTGGTCCGGGTCTTCCATCGCCTCGGCGACCGGAAGAACCGGCACGCGAACCGGATGAAGTTCCTCGTGAAGAAGCTCGGGTTCGAGGGCTTCCGCGCCGAGATCCTGCTGGAGCGCGCCCGCGTGCGCGCCGAGGGAGCGCCGCGGCTGCCCTTCGACCCGGAGCGACCACCCGAGGAGCTCGCGCCGGAGGGGCCGAGGCCTTCGCCGCCGTCGCCCGAGGAGATCGCGGCCCGCGTCCGCGCGCAGGCGCCGCGGGGGCCGGGCGTCGTCCCCGCCGTCCGGCCGGTGACGTCGCTCTCCCTCGCCGCGCTCGCGGCGTTCGAGCGGACCAACGTGCGGCCCCAGAAGCAGCGCGGCTGGGTCGCCGTCGAGGTGGTCCTCCCGCTCGGAGACGCGACGAGCGCGCAGCTCGCCGTGCTCGCCGAGCTCTCCCGCGCCTACGCGGACGGCTCGGTGCGGCTCACCCGGGAGCAGGACGCGGTGCTCCGCTGGGTGCCGCGCGAGGAGGTCTCCGCGCTCCACGCACGCCTCGCCGCCGCCGGCCTCGCGCAGGACGGCGCCGGCACCGCCGCGAAGGTGACGAGCTGCCCGGGCGCGGAGAGCTGCAAGCTCGCCGTGACGCAGTCGCGCGGCCTGGGGCGGCTGCTCGAGGCGCACGTGCGGGCGCACCCGGAGATCTCCGCGACGCCGGGCCTCGACCTCAAGGTGAGCGGCTGCCCCAACGGCTGCGGGCAGCACCACATCTCGGCCATCGGCTTCCAGGGCAGCGCGCGCAAGGTGGGGGGCAGGGCAGTCCCGCAGTACTTCGTCCTCGTCGGCGGTGGCGTCGGCAAGGACGGCGCCAGGTTCGGGCGCCTCGCCGCCAAGGTCCCCGCGCGCCGAATGCCGGAGGCGCTCGATCGGCTCGTCGCGCTCTACCGCGCCGAGCGCGCCGACGGCGAGGACGCCCACGCGTTCTTCGCGCGCGTCGATCCCGCCCGGGCGCGCACGGCGATCGGCGACCTCGCCGAGCTGTCGGAGGGCGGGCTCACGCCGGAGGACCTGGTCGACCTGGGCGAATCCGCCGAGTTCCGCCCGGAGACGGGTGAGGGCGAGTGCGCGACCTGAGCCCGGATCCCGCTTCGCCCCGGCGGCCGTCCGGAAGGGACCGGACGGCCGTCCGCTTGACCGGACGCTTGTCCGTCCACTAGGATGCACATCCGTTAAAACGGATGCGGCGCGCTCGGCGGGCCGCGGGGAGGAACGGACATGGCGGAAGGAAGGTCGAAGGTGGTCTGGCTCGGCGGCGCGGTCGCCGCGGCGGCGGCGCTCGCCGCGCTCGCGGTCGCCACGGGCGTGCGCGCGGCGGACGGGCGGGTGCAGCTCCTGAACGTCTCCTACGACCCCACGCGCGAGCTGTACGAGGCTGTGAACGCGGCATTCGCGAAGCAGTGGAAGGCGCGGACCGGCCAGGACCTCGTCGTGAAGCAGTCGCACGGCGGCTCCGGCAAGCAGGCGCGCGCCGTCATCGACGGCCTCGAGGCGGACGTCGTGACCCTCGCGCTCGCCTACGACGTCGACGCGGTGGCGAAGGCCGGCCTTGTCGCGCCCGGCTGGCAGAAGCGACTCCCCGGGAACGCCTCGCCGTACACGTCGACCATCGTCTTCCTGGTGCGGAAGGGCAATCCCAAGGGCCTCCGGGACTGGGACGATCTCGTGAAGCCGGGCGTGGCGGTCATCACGCCGAACCCAAAGACGTCCGGCGGCGCCCGCTGGAACTACCTCGCGGCCTTCGCGCACGCCCTCCGCAAGCCCGGCGGCGACGAGGCGAAGGCGAGGGAGTTCGTCCGCGCCCTCTACAAGAACGTCCCCGTCCTCGACTCCGGCGCGCGCGGCTCCACGACGACGTTCGTCGAGCGCGGCATCGGCGACGTCCTCCTCGCCTGGGAGAACGAGGCGTTCCTCGCCGTCGAGCAGCTCGGAAAAGGCAGGCTCGAGATCGTGGTGCCGGGGGCCAGCATCCTCGCCGAGCCGCCCGTGGCGGTCGTCGATCGGAACGTGGACAAGCACGGAACGCGGGCGGTGGCGCAGGCGTACCTCGAGTTCCTCTACTCGCCCGAGGGCCAGGAGATCGCCGCGCGCAGCTTCTACCGCCCGCGCGATCCCCAGGTCGCCGCGAGGCACGCCGCGCGGTTCCCGAAGGTCGAGCTCTTCACCGTCGACACCGTCTTCGGCGGCTGGCAGAGGGCGCAGGCCACGCACTTCGCGGACGGCGGCGTGTTCGACCAGATCTACACACCGGGATCGTAGCAGCCGGGCCCGCTCTTCCTGGCGGGGAGCGGGTGGACCCCGGTGCCTTCGGGCGCCGGGGTCCGTTGTCATCGGGCGGGCGAGATCGGGCGCGCCGGGCGACGAGGGGACCCAAGGGCGGCGCTCGTCGCGCGCGCGCGGGAACCGCTCGAACGACGGCCCGGTGCTCGCAGCCGTCGCCCGCGTGGATGGACCGCCTCGCCCCCGGGCGGCGAGGGTCATCTTGATTCCGCTGATGTTGCGGTTGCCGGAATCGTCACGACACCACGCATCGCCCGCGCGAGCTCCTGCAAGAGGTCATCGCGGCCGGCTTGCGCCAGCTGACTCGGGGCCACCGCTCGGCTGTCGTCAAACAGGCCCGTTCCAGGGGAGCTCGTCCTGGCCTGACTCGATAGGTTGCGCCGTCCTCCGAGGTTTCGGTTCAGGGCATGGCTCCCCGAGATCAGGCGCGGTGCCCGTCGACGGCCAGCCCCGGACACGCAGAGTGCGGCTTCATGACCGCACGCCCTCCTCAACAACCAACTCCGCGCCTCGCTCGTCGCGGCCGCCTCGAACAGCGACAGCTGCGCCACGCGCGCTCCCCGGCCGCACGCCGACGAGAACCGGTCCACGTATCGTTCCGATAGCCGCTTCCCGCGCCTCGCTTCGTGGCTCGCGAAGTTGCCGAGGACGTAGCGAACCGCGTTCCTCACCTCCGCCGGCGTCTTCAGCACGTGCGAGTGGTAGCGCCCCGCGAAGACGGGCCCGCTCCTCCCCATCATGGCGTTGAGGCGCAGCGCGAGCCGGATGGAGAGCGCGCGCATGCCGTTGGCCAGGGCGCGAGTGCCGTCGGCCTCGACGATGAGATGGACGTGGTTTCCCAGAACGGAGAAGTGGACCACGCGGAAGTCGCGGCGGGCCCGAACGCCGTGCAGCGCCGCGTCGATGATCCGGAACGAGCGCTGGCTGCGGAGGTTCCACACGTGCTCGACCATCCGCATCGTGACGTGAACGGGATGCGCAGGGCGGACGGGCTCGCGGGCATCGTGCCGGATGCCCTCGCGGCCCGCCGCGGGCTTCCTCCCCGCGCCCTTCCGCTTCCCGCCCCAGGTCCTGAGCTCGAACGATTGCTGGCGCATGCTGCGATCCTCGATTGAGGATCATCGCATGCTCCTCTGACAACATCAGCGGAATCAAGATTGGCGCGGATTGCGGCAATCGGGCCGAGTGGCGGGCGCCCGCCGCCTCCTCGCAGCTTCCACGGTGCCCGTAACCACTTCGTGGGCGCAGGCCAGAGCTCCCCGTTGGGGATCTCGGCCGAGCGCGACGGGCAGCCGCGGAGCTACAGCTCGCTCGCCGTGAGGCTGTCCGCCTCGGCCTCGGTCGCCGGGAAGACGCGCACGCGGCGCGGAGAGAGGTGGACGGTGTCGCCGGGCGCGAGGGCGAGGGCCTCGCTCTTCCGCACGTCGAGCTCCACCTCGACGGGCCGGCCGTGGCCGGGGGCGGTGAGCTCGACGCGCACGGCGGCGCCGAGGGGCACGAGGCGGTCCACGCGGGCGGGGAAGCTGCCGGGGACCTCGGCGCGGTGGACCTCGAGCTCGTGCGGCCGCACGTACACGTGGGCGGCCGCGCGCCCGGAGGCGCCGGGCGCGGCGAGCTCGACGTCCTGCATCCAGGCCCGATCGGACTCCACGTGGCCGTGGAACACGTTCACGGCGCCGAGGAAGCGCATCACGAACGGGCTCGCCGGCTCCTCGAACACCTGGGCGGGCGAGCCCACCTGCTCGATGCGCCCGGCGTTCATGAGCACCACGCGGTCGGAGACCTCGAAGGCCTCCTCCTGGTCGTGCGTGACGAAGACGCTCGTCACGTGCAGCTCGTCGTGGAGGCGGCGGAGCCAGCGGCGCAGCTCCTGGCGCACGCGGGCGTCGAGCGCGCCGAAGGGCTCGTCGAGGAGGAGGATGTTGGGCTCGGTGGCGAGGGCGCGCGCGAGGGCGACGCGCTGGCGCTGGCCGCCGGAGAGCTGGTGGGGGTAGCGGCTCCGGAACCCGTCGAGCTGCACGAGCGAGAGGAGCTCGTCCACCCGCGCGGAGATCTCGGCGCGCGGCCGCCGCCGGACGCGCAGGGCGAAGCCGACGTTCTCGGCCACGGTCATGTGGCGGAAGAGCGCGTAGTGCTGGAACACGACGCCTACGTTGCGCTCGCGGGCCGAGCGCGCCGACACGTCCTCGCCGCCGTGGCGCACCTCGCCCGAGTCGGGGACCTCGAGGCCCGCGACGATGCGGAGGAGCGTGGTCTTGCCGCAGCCGGAGGGGCCGAGCAGCGCGACGAGCTCTCCCTCGGGGATGTCGAGCGAGACGTCCCGGAGGACGGGATGGCCGTCGAAGGACTTCGAGAGGCCGCGCACCTCGATGCTCATGCCGTGCCCTCCCGGGCGGCCTCGCGCCGGGCGAGGTGCTGCTTCCACTCGAGCGTCTTCTTCGCGACGAGCGTCACGAGCGCGAGGACGAACAGGAGCGAGGCGACCGCGAAGGCGGCCTGGAAGCGGTACTCGTTGTAGAGGATCTCCACGTGCAGCGGCACGGTGTTCGTGACGCCGCGGACGTGGCCGGAGACGACGGACACCGCGCCGAACTCGCCCATCGCCCGCGCGTTGCAGAGGATGACGCCGTAGAGGAGGCTCCACTTCACGTTGGGGAGCGTCACCTGGGTGAAGATCTGCCAGCCGCTCGCGCCGAGCACGAGGGCGGCCTCCTCCTCCTCGACCCCCTGCGCCTCCATGAAGGGGATGAGCTCGCGCGCCACGAATGGGAACGTGACGAACACGGTCGCGAGCACGATGCCGGGGACCGCGAAGACGATCTTCCAGCCGTGCGCGTCGAGCCAGGGGCCGAGCCAGCCGTGCGCGCCGAAGAGCAGCACGGTCACCATGCCGGAGATGACCGGCGAGACGCCGAAGGGCAGGTCGATGAGGGAGACGAGGACGTTCTTCCCCGGATAGCGGAAGCGCGTGACGGACCACGCGGCGGCGAGGCCGAAGAGCGCGTTCAGCGGCACCGCGATCACCGCCACGAGGAGCGTGAGCCGGATGGCCGCGAGGGCGTCGGGATCGGCGAGCGCCTTCCACCAGAGCTCGGCGCCGCCGCGGAGCGCCTCGATCACCACGGTGCCCGCGGGGACGAGGATGAACGCCGCGAGGAAGGCGAGGGCGAGCCCGGTGAGGGCCCGGCGCACCGCGGGCGGATCCTCCGTGGCGCTGCGGGGACGCGTCCGTGCGCGCGACGCAAGGATCGGGGTCGAGGTCGAGGTCGGGGTCGAGGTCGAGGTCGGGGTCGGGGTCGAGGTCGGGGTCGGGGTCGAGGTCGGGGTCGGGGTCGAGGTCGGGGTCGAGGTCGGGGTCGGGGTCGAGGTCGGGGTCGAGGTCGCGCCCGAGCTCCTCTTCGCCGGCACCCACGCCGCCTCTCGCGCCACGAGGCTCATGCCCGCCCCGTGCGCGCCCGCGTCCAGGCCTGCAGGCGGTTGATGGCGAGGAGGAGCGCGAAGGACGCGCCGAGGAGCACCATGGCGATGGCCGCGGCGCCCGCGTAGTCGTACTGCTCGAGCCGCGTCATGATGAGGAGCGGCGCGATCTCGGTCCTGAGCGGCATGTTGCCCGAGATGAAGACCACCGAGCCGTACTCGCCGAGCGCGCGGGCGAAGGCGAGCGCGAACCCCGTCAGCGCGGCCGGGACGATGGCCGGCAGGATCACCCTCCGGAACGTCTGCCAGCGATCGGCGCCCAGCACCGCCGCGGCCTCCTCCAGCTCCACGTCGAGGTCCTCCAGCACCGGCTGGACCGTGCGGATGACGAAGGGCAGGCCGATGAAGGTGAGGGCGATGACGACGCCCAGCCGGCTGAAGGCGGCGCTGACGCCGAGCGGCTCGAGGAACCGCCCGATGGCGCCGTTCCTGGAGTAGACGGCGGTGAGGGCGATGCCGCTCACCGCGGTGGGGAGCGCGAAGGGCAGGTCCACCACGGCGTCGACGAGCGACCGCCCGAAGAAGCGGTAGCGCGCGAGCACCCACGCCACGAGGACTCCGAAGACGACGTTCACCGAGGCGGCGGCGAGCGACGCCCCGAAGCTGAGCTGGTAGGACGCGATGGCCCGAGGCGAGGCCACGATGCGCCACGCGTCCGCGGACGAGAGCGTGCTCGAGCGGAAGGCCAGCGTCGAGAGCGGCACCAGGACGACGAGGCA
This sequence comes from Anaeromyxobacter sp., assembly GCA_036523995.1. Taxonomy (GTDB): domain Bacteria; phylum Myxococcota; class Myxococcia; order Myxococcales; family Anaeromyxobacteraceae; genus Anaeromyxobacter. Next base: position 4,388 of record DATDDC010000658.1, on the reverse strand, counting down.
CAGGTACAGGACCGTGAACCCCGTGGAGAGCCCGAAGCCGGGGAGGACGCCGCGCGCGCGGCCGGAGCGCATCCGCTAACCTCCGGCCGTCACGAGGCGAAGCAGTCCGTCGCCGAGGGCGGCGCCCGAGGAGCGAGCACCGGAGGCATACCTGTTGGTATGTCGAGGAGCGCAGCGACGAGGCCGCCGCCCGCAGGCAGGAATGCTTCGCCGCAGCAGGCTGGGGGTTGGCGGATGCGCTCGAGGCGCCGCGTTCATGACCCCGTCCGCACGAGCCGGCCGGTCCGGTCCACGTGCAGGCCGCACTCCGTCTTCTCGCGCCCGCGCCAGCGGCCGGCGCGCGGGTCCTCGCCGATCTTCACCGGCGTCGTGCACGGCGCGCAGCCGATGCTCGGATACCCGCGCTCGTGCAGCGGGTTCGTGGGGACGCCGAAGCGGCGCACGTAGGCCCAGACGTCCTCGCTCTTCCAGGCGGCGAGCGGGTTCACCTTGACGAGGCCGAAGCGCGCGTCCCACTCCACCACCTTCGCGCTCGCGCGCTCGGGCGTCTGGTCGCGGCGGATACCGGTCACCCACGCTCCGAGGTTCGAGAGCGCGACGCGGAGGGGCTTCACCTTGCGGAGATCGCAGCAGGCGTCGGGATCCGTCTCCCAGGTGTGGACGGGAGCGCCCACCGGTACGTCGGGCCGGACGGCGCGGATCTCGACGCGGTACCGCTCCTCGAGCTTCCGCCAGAGCTCGTACGTCTCCTGGAAGAGGAAGCCGGTGTCGAGGGTGAAGACCTCGATGCCGAGCCGCGCGCGGGCGATGACGTCGACGAGCACGCAGTCCTCCGCGCCGAAGCTGTTCGCGAGCGCGATCCAGCGCGGGAAGCGGGGCGCGATCTCCCCCAGGATGACGTCCGGGTCCTTGCCCTCCAGCGCCTCGGCGAGGCGCGGGATCTCGTCCTTGAACGTGCTCACAGGATCATCCCCGCACCGGCGGTGTCGTTCGTCGCCTCGTCCACCACGATGAAGGCGCCCGTGGCGCGGTTCTCCTCGTAGCGGTCGGCGGCGATGGGCTGCGCGAGCCGGAACCGCACGCGCCCGATGTCGTTCATGGCGAGCCCCTGGGCCGGCACCTGCTCCAGGGCGGCGAGGTCCACGCGCCAGGCGATCTCCGCCGGCTGGGCCTTCGTCTCCCGGGTGGTGTGGCGGACGAGGTAGCGGCGCGTGGGCGAGAGCGGCCGCTCGGAGAGCCAGCACACCACCGCGTCGACGGTGCGGCTCGCCTCGGGCGCCTCGCCGGCGCGGACCAGCATGTCGCCGCGCGAGACGTCGACGTCGTCCTCGAGCAGGAGGGTCACCGACTGCTCGCTCACCGCGCGCCGGAGCGTCGCCTCGCCGAGGCGGATCTCCTTCACGCGCGTGGTCCTGCCGGAGGGCAGCACCGCCACCTCGTCGCCCACCGCGATCTCGCCCGACTCCACGCGGCCCGCGTAGCCGCGGAAGTCGTGGTGCTCGAGCGTCTGCGGCCGGCACACCCACTGGACCGGGAAGCGGAAGGACTCCCGCGCCTCGGTGTGCGCCGCGGGCGCGGACTCGAGGATCTCGAGCAGCGTCGGCCCGTCGTACCAGCCGAGGCGGGGTCCCCGCTCCACGATCATGTCGCCCTCGAGCGCGGAGATGGGGATGAAGCGGACGTCGGCGATGCCGAGCTTCGCGGCGAAGGCGAGGTACTCGGCGCGGATCTTCTCGAACACGTCCTGCGACCAGCCGACGAGGTCCATCTTGTTCACCGCGATGAGGAGGTGCGGGATCCCGACGAGATGGGCGATGTACGAGTGGCGGCGGGTCTGGGTGAGGACGCCCTTGCGCGCGTCGACGAGGATGATGGCGAGGTGCGCGGTGGAGGCCGCGGTCACCATGTTGCGCGTGTACTGCTCGTGCCCCGGCGCGTCGGCGATGATGTACTTGCGCGCGCCGGTCGAGAAGTAGCGGTAGGCGACGTCGATGGTGATGCCCTGCTCGCGCTCGGCCTGGAGCCCGTCGGTGAGGAGCGAGAGGTCCACCGCCTCGTGGCCGCGGCGCCTGGAGGTGCGCTCGATGGCGTGGAGCGCGTCGGCCAGGATGGACTTCGTGTCGAGGAGGAGCCGCCCGATGAGGGTGCTCTTCCCGTCGTCCACGCTGCCGCAGGTGAGGAAGCGGAGGAGCCCGTCGTCCCGTGCGTTCCGGGGCTGGGTCCGGCTCGAGGGGTGGGCGGTCTCGAAGGGGCGGCGGAGCCGCTCGGCGGCGAGGTTGACCATCAGAAATAGCCCTCCTTCTTGCGCTGCTCCATCGAGGCCTCGGAGGTCTGGTCGTCGAGGCGGGTGGCGCCGCGCTCGGTGACGGTCGTGGCCGCGGTCTCGGCCACGATGTCCTCCACCGTCGAGGCGGTGGACTCGACGGGCGCGGTGCAGGTGATGTCGCCGACGGTGCGGAAGCGGACGGAGACGTCCTCCACCACCTCGCCCGGGCGGGGCGGCGTGAGCTCGGTCACCGGGACGAGGGCGCCGCCGCGGCGCACCACGGGCCGGCGGTGGGCGAAGTAGATCGACGGCAGCTCGAGCCGCTCGCGCGCGATGTACTGCCACACGTCGAGCTCGGTCCAGTTGGAGATGGGGAAGGCGCGGATGTTCTCGCCCTTCCGGATGCGGGCGTTGTAGAGGCTCCACAGCTCCGGGCGCTGGTTCTTGGGGTCCCACTGGCCGAACTCGTCCCGGAACGAGAACACCCGCTCCTTGGCGCGGGCCTTCTCCTCGTCGCGCCGCGCCCCGCCGATGCAGGCGTCGAAGCCGAGCTCCGCGATGGCGTCGAGGAGCGTCACCGACTGGTGCTTGTTGCGCGGCTCGAGGGGGTGCGAGAGCACGACCTTGCCCTCGCGGATGGAGTCCTCGACCGAGCGGACGATGAGCCGCTCGCGGAGCTGCGCCGCGCGGCGGTCGCGGAAGGCGGTGACCTCGGGGTAGTTGTGGCCCGTGTCGATGTGCAGGAGCGGGAAGGGGAAGCGCGCCGGCCGGAAGGCCTTCTCGGCGAGGCGGAGCAGGCAGACGGAGTCCTTCCCGCCCGAGAAGAGGAGCACGGGGTTCGCGCACTGCCCCGCCACCTCCCGCAGGACGTGGATGGCCTCCGCCTCGAGCCAGTCGAGGTGGGAGAGGGCCTGTCGGGGGAGGGCGGGCGGCATGGACGGGAATCCGTTATGACGGATGCCCGCATCCTAGATAACGGACGGCCTTCCCGTCAAGCGGATGAACGGTGTTTCGGGGCGGCTGGATGGGGCTCAGCCCAGCTCCGCCTCCACGAACTCCCGTCCGTCCCAGCGGAAGCGCTTCGCCTCGGTGACGCGGCCGCCGCGGACGCCGACCACGAGGTACTCGGCGCCCGGCATGGTCTGGACGCCGTCCACCACGGCGTCGGCCCGGTCCTTCTCCGAGAAGTACGCGCCCACCTCGATGTGCGAGTGCCACACCGCCACGATCTCGCCGCCCCAGGCCTCGATCTCGCGCTGGAGGCGGAGCTGGGCCTTCGGGTCCATGAGGTAGCCGTCGCGGCTCGTGCGCGGGAAGCGCTCCGGATCGACGGCGTGGTAGCGGTCCGCCACGTTCGCGACCGGCACCACCTCCAGCTCGGCGCCGCGGCGCACGACGAAGCCGCACACCTCGCGCGACGGATCCGCCTCGCACAGCGCCGCGATGCGCGCCACCACGTCCGGCGGATAGGCGCTCCCGCTCACCAGGCGATCCTCCGCTCCCAGCGCATCGGCTCGAAGTAGCGGTCGGCGCGGTCGGGCAGGACGGTGACGACGTTCCCGCGCTCGCCCGCCGCGACCATGCGGCGCGCCACCTCGAGCGCGCCCGCCACCGCCGCGCCGGCGGAGTGGCCCACCCGCAGGCCCTCCTCCAGGCCGAGCCGCTCGGACATGGCGACGCCGTCGGCCGTGGCGATGGAGAGCTTCCCGTCGAGCTCCTGCTCCCGGTAGATGGGCGGCACGATCGAGCTCGCCATGTGCTTCAGGCCCTCGAGGCCGTGCAGGGGCTCGGCCGGCTCCACCGCGTAGCAGCGCACCCCGGGCGCGAGGGCGCGCAGCCCGCGGCTCGTGCCCATCACCGTGCCGCCCGTGCCGATCCCGGCCACGAACGCGGCCACCTTCCCGGAGAGGGCCTCGGCGATCTCGGCGGCGGTGCCCTCCTCGTGGGCCCGCGGGTTCTCGGGATTGCCGTACTGGTCCGGGTAGAACCAGCGCTCCGGCTCCACCGCCACGAGCTCGCGCACCTTCCGGATGGCGCCGTCGGATCCCTCGAGCGGATCGGAGAAGATGAGCTCCGCCCCGAAGGCCTTGGCGATGCGCTTGCGGGCCGCGGAGACGTTCGT
>DATDDC010000657.1:0-5227 GCA_036523995.1 Anaeromyxobacter sp. | reverse complement strand
CTCAGGCGCTCACGTATCGGCCGCCGCGCTCCGCAAGTCCAGCGACACCAGCCGGAGCAGCTCCCGGTCGTCGAGCTCGGTGAGCCGCACCTCGTCGCCGCCCTCGAGCAGCTCCCGGGACAGCTTCCGCTTGTCCTCGAGCATGGCATCGATCCGCTCCTCGACCGTCCCGCGGCACACGAGCTTGTGGACGAGGACGCCCTTCTTCTGCCCGATGCGGAAGGCGCGGTCCGTGGCCTGATTCTCGACGGCCGGGTTCCACCAGCGATCGAAGTGGATGACGTGCGTCGCTGCGGTCAGGTTGAGACCGGTGCCGCCCGCCTTGAGGGAGAGCACGAAGAACGGGATGGCCTCGTCCTCCTGGAAGCGCCGCACGAGCTCGGCGCGCTCGCGGACCTTGGTCTCGCCCGAGAGCACGAGCCCCGGCCGCCCGAAGGCCTCGCCGAGGAAGCGCGCGAGGGGCGCCGTCATCTCGCGGAACTGCGTGAAGACGAGGGCCTTCTCCTGGCGCGAGGCGATCACCTCGGCGATCTCGGCGAGGCGCGCGAGCTTCCCGCTGTCGGCGGGCGCGTAGGCGCCGTCGCCGAGCCACTGGGAGGGGTGGTTGCAGATCTGCTTGAGCCGCAAGAGGTACGAGAGGACGAGCCCGCGCCGCCGCATGCGGTTCGCAGGATTCACCTCCGCGATCTCGCTCGCGAGCGACTCGACCGACTCCTGATAGAGCGCGGCCTGGCGCTTCGTGAGCGAGCAGAAGGCCTTCACCTCGGTCTTGTCCGGCAGGTCTGCGATGACGGCGCGGTCCGTCTTGAGGCGCCGCAGGATGTAGGGCCGGACGAGCTCGCGGAGCGCGCCGTAGGGGGAACGCCGCGCCTCGCCGTCGCCGGCCCCGGCCGGGCCGGCGCTGCTGGCGCGCTTCAGGAACGCGCCGAACTCCTTCGCCGACCCGAGGAGACCCGGGTTCACGAAGTCGAAGATCGACCAGAGGTCGCCGGCGCGGTTCTCGACCGGCGTGCCGGTGAGGGCGAGCCGCAGGCGCGACTCGAGGGCCTTCACCGCGCGGGTCTGGCGCGCCGCGGGGTTCTTGATGGCCTGCGCCTCGTCGAGGACGACGAGCCCGAAGCTCGCCCCGGCGAGCCACGGGAGGCGGTGGACGGCACCGTAGCTCACGATGACGAGGTCGTATCCCGCGAGCGCGTCGGGCCCGAGCGCGGCCAGCTCCTCCCGCGGCGTCGCCGACGGATGTGCGACGAGGATCCGCACGGACGGCGCGAACCGCTCGGCTTCGGCCTTCCAGTTCGCGAGGAGCGAGGCGGGGACGACGAGGAGGTGAGGGCCCGGGATGGCACGATGCGACTTGAGGAGGAGCAGGAGGGCGAGGACCTGGACGGTCTTCCCGAGCCCCATGTCGTCTGCGAGGCAGCCGCCGAGGCCGAGCCGCGAGAGGAGCCAGAGCCAGCGGACGCCCTCGCGCTGGTAGGGACGGAGCGCCGTGTGGAGCGCCTCGCCCGGATCCGCCTGCGCCTCCAGAGCCGGGCCGCGCGCGCCACGCAGCTCGTCGAGGGTCTCCGCGAGCCATGCCCCGGCCTGGACGCCCGCCCACTCCCGGTCCGCCTCGGCCTCGGGCTTGCCGTCCGCGAGATCGGCGCCCGCGAGGAGCCGCATCGCCTCGATGAAGGAGAGCCCATCGCCGGCGCTTCGCTGCGCCGCCTTCCACCGGCGGAGGACCTCGTCGAGCTTCTCGCGGTCCACCTCGACCCAGCGCCCTTTGAGGAGGACGAGCGCTTCGGACCCTTCCCGCAGCTTCCGCAGCTCGGCTTCCGTGATCTCCTCGTCGCCGAGGGTGAGGCGGACGGAGAAGTCGAGCATCGCGTCGAGGCCGAGCGCGGCGGGCTTCTTCTCTCCCACCGAGACGGTCACACGCGGCCGCGGGGCCCGGTGGCCGCTCCACCAGTCCGGAACGCGGACGACGACGCCGCTCTCCTCGAGCGCGGGCACGTCTCGGAGAAAGCGGTGCGCCTCGGCCGGCGTCCAGGCCTGCGGCTGGAAGAGCCGCCCCGAGTCGGCGAGCGCCTTCACGAGGGCGCTTCGCTCCGAGGCCCGGTGCACGGGCAGGAGGAGCGCGAGGAGGCGCCGGCGATCGGCGGCGGACGACGCCTCGCGGACCGCGTCGCCGAGGGGGCGGTGCCGGGGCTTGCCGCTCGAGGCGAGGCCGGTGGTGTAGGTGGCGAGGAAGGCAAACGGGCGTTCCTGATCGCGCCGGTTCTCGGCGAGGTGGAGGTGCACGCGCCCGACGACGCTCCAGGCCGGGTCCTTGGCCGCGAGCCACTCCTGGACGGTGCCTTTCGCGGCGGCGATCTCGGCGCGCCAGGCACCGAGGACGTCCTCCCACAGCGAGCGCAGGACGTCTGCCGTGAGGTACTCCCCGCCCGGCATCGGCGGGGCCACGGCGACGAGCCGCTCGAGCTCGTCGTCGCTCGGCGCTGGATCGGCGCGCTCGCGCCGATCCTCGAGGTCGGGCAGCGCGCAGAGCGCCGCCACGAAGGCGCGGCCGAAGTCCCGCCAGAAGGTGAAGATCGGAGGAAGCGCGGTGCGCGCCTCGGCGGCGCCAAGATGGAGGAGGCCGCTTCCGTGGCCACGCTCGAAGGCTGCGCGGATCCTGCGCGCGGGCGCCGGCTCGGGCGCGGGCTCGTGCGGCTCCGCCGTGCGAAGAACGACGTGGCCTGCGGGCGTGAGGACGATGGTGAAGGGGGCCACCGGAGCTGGAAATCATAGCCCGGCGATCCGTCGTCGCGGCGACCGGAACGGTCGGCATGATCGGCGCCGAGCCTGTCGCGCGTCGAGGTGTCGCGGGCCGGGTTCTGCCTTCAGGCCTACGGCAGCCTGCGAGCTCAACGCCAAGACCGAACGTGCACCTACAGTGCTCTCGTGTGAAACGCAGTAGAAGGGGGCTCGCCGCGCGAATTCGCAGCCAAAGTCACGGCAAGATTACGGCAACGTCGTCGCCAGCATCCATCGAGGTGCCCAACCCACCGGAATTTCGGCACAACTAGAAGGAGAGCAGGAGCATCTGCGAGCCAACTGGCTTGCCAATTTGAAGCCATAAGCGACAGGTAGTGAAACGCTCCACGCGGGAAGTCCGCGTGGAGCCTCGTGATTGGCGCGCCCCAGAGGATTTGAACCTTTGAACCTCTGGCCTTCGGATTCGTAGCGACCGACAGTCAACAAGCAGCTAAGTGCAATCCAGTTGGAGTTCACGCAAACCCGCCAAATCAGGCCGAGCCGAGCCCGCCGCTCCCCGCGTCGAGGGACCCCGTTGCGCCCGCTTCTGCAGGTCAGCGTGAGTTTCCTGCTGCAGGTTTGCTGCAAGTAGCTTCGGCTCCGCTGCCCGCGCCTACGCCCGAGCTCTTCGTCGCGGCTGGGCTTGCTGCAGCGGATAACGCGGCGCAGGCAGGCGCGCCGCGATCCGACGCCGAAGAGATCCTGAAACGAGCCGTAGACCAGGCCGCCGCGCTTCGCGGGGAGGGCGAATGAGCTCGACTCCGAAGGCAGCGGACCGGAAGCGCCGGAACGGGCTCGCGGCGTTCCGCGCCGTCGAGCTCGAGGTGCACGCCGCGCTCAGCGCGGGGCGGACCGTTCTCGCCATCTACGAGGAGAAGCGGGACCGGCTCGCGATGTCCTACGCGCAGTTCGCGAGGTACGCGCAGCCGCTCCGCAAGGCGCTGAAGGCCCAGGCGCCGGCGACGCGCGCGCTCCCCGGTGCCTCGCTCGGCCTCGGTCCTGTCGCGGACCGAAGGACGCCTCCCGCGGTGGGGACGGGACCGCCGAGAGGCCGGCCTGAGGACGCAGTGCCGACTCTCGACATGGATGGCTTCGCAGCACAGGCGCTCAAGAAGAAGGACCTCTTCTAGGAAAGGAAGACCACATGACTCGCAAGGTGCACTTCATCCTTCAGGGGAAGGGTGGCGTCGGTAAGTCGTTCGTCGCGGCGCTCCTCGCGCAGCACTACCGCTCGAACGGCCACGGGGCCGTGGTGTGCGTCGACACCGACCCGGTGAACGCCACGTTCTCGGGCTACGAGGCGTTCAACACGCGCCGCGTCGAGCTGCTCGACAACGGCGTCGTCGACTCCGGCCGGTTCGACGGGCTGATGATGTCGATCGTCAGCGAGGACGCGGACTTCATCGTCGACAATGGCGCGAGCTGCTTCATCCCGCTCACCAAATACCTGTTCGAGTCGAACGCGCTCGCGGTGATCGCCGGCACGGGGCGCGAGGTCGTGTTCCACAGCGTGCTGACTGGCGGGTACGGGCTGCGCGACACCGTCGCGGGGTTCGACTGGCTCGCCGAGAACATGCCCGTCGAGACGCAGATCGTCGTCTGGCTCAACGAGTTCTTCGGCCCGATCGAGGTCGAGGGGAAGGGCTTCGAGCAGATGAAGGTCTACCAGCGGCACCGCGACCGGATCGCGGCGTTGCTTCAGCTGCCCAAGCAGAACGAGCAGACGTTCGGCCGCGACCTCAAGGCCATGCTCGATCAGCGGCTGACGTTCGCGGAGGCGAGGACGAGCGCCCAGTTCAACATCTTCTCCAAGCAGCGCATCGCGATGATGGAGCGCCAGTTCCTCGAGCAGCTCAAGCTCGTGGCGTAGGGGAGGGGGACGGCGATGAACGTGCAGGACCTCATCGGAGAGGTGGCGAAGCGGCACAACGTGCTCGTGGATCCGCAGGACCCCGTCTTCATCGCCGTCACCCTGAACGAGCTGCTCCTGGCGGAGCACGTGCAGAAGGTCCAGGCGGCGCTCGACCGTGCAGAGCAGGTGACGGCGCACGCGTCGAACCGCCATCTCGAGACCGTTAGGTGGACAGCGGCCACGCTGATCGCCGACAGCAGCAAGCACGTTGCCGACCAGGTGCGGGCGGCTGGGTCCGCGCTGCGGACCCAGCTGCAGCACGCCGTCCGCGAGCTCATCGTGGCCGCCGAGGCGGCTGCGACCGAAGCGGCGCGCCAGAGGCGAGCGAGCCAGTGGGCCGCCGTCGCGGCGATCGGCTGCGCGTGCCTGGTCATCGGGATGGCCGTGGCCACCTGGTTTGGCCGTCCGTAGCGCGGAACGGCATCTCGCCGCAGCAGCTCCCGTTCGGAGTCGAGGGACTCGTGTGACTACTTGTCCGACATCGCAAACGCGAAGCAACGCGACCGCGCACACGTGTCGGGGCCGCGATGTCGCGAC
>DATDDC010000656.1:0-2816 GCA_036523995.1 Anaeromyxobacter sp. | reverse complement strand
GGCGGAGCTTGTCGCGCAGCTGCAGCGCCTCGTCGCGGGTGGCCACCACGATCTGCCACACCCGCACCCGCTCCGGCTCCTGGAACTCGGCGGCGTGGTCCGCGTAGTAGCGCTCGATCTCGGCGTCGACCACGGTGACGTTCGGGAACACCTGCTCCTCGAAGAGCCGCTCCACCGCGAGCTGCTCCTTGAGGCGCGCCTTGAGCTCGGTCTGGCTGAGCCGCTCCTGGGCGAGCAGGTCGTCGAAGTGCGACCCCGGGTACTCGGAGCGCACGCGGAGGAACGCGCGCTCGACCTGGTCCTGGCCCACGACGATGGAGCGGGCCCGCGCCTCCTGGAGGAGCAGGGCCCGGTCGACGAGCTCGTCGAGCACGCGCCGGCGGAGCACGTCGCCCTGGGCGTCGCCCTCGCCCGCCCCGGCCCGCGCGTCGCGCAGCTCGTGGGAGAGGACCTCCGCGGAGATGGGCTCCCCGTTCACGAGCGCGACGGTGCGCGCCGGGGCGCCCGCGTCCTTGCCACCCCCGCCGCAGCGGGCGCAGCCCGAGGCCGCGAGCGCCACGGCGAGGGTGAGGACGAGGCGGCGCACTACTTCGTCACGGGCGCGGGCGCCGGGGCGGGGACCGCGGAGACCCCGCCCGCGTTCTGCGGCTGCTGCATCGGCCCGCCCACCATGGGCGGGTGCGCCGGCAAGCCGGGCATCCCGGGCATGCCGGGAGCGGCCGGCGCCGGGGCGACCTCGACCGCCTCGAGCGCCTTCTCGTCCGTCTTCACCTCCGCGGTGTCGCGGAGCTTCTTCAGCCACTCGTCGAACTCCTTCGTCCTCTTCTCGCGGTGGAGCCGGTTCGCGATCTGGGCCTTCACCTGATCCAGCGTGCGGACGAGCTCCGGCTGCTCCCCGGTGAACTTGAGGAGGTAGACGCCCTGCGCCGTCTGGACGACGGGCGAGGTCTCGCCCGCCTTGAGCTTGAACGCCGCCTCCGCGAGCTCCTTCGAGTAGACCTTCGAGAGCTCGTCCTGGGACTTGAACTGGAGGTCGCCCTGGAGGGGCTTCGTGGCCGGATCCTCCGAGAACTCGGACACGATCTGCGCGAAGGCGAGGCTGTTCTTCTTCTCCTCGACCTTGAGCTTCGCGAGCGCCTTCTGCGCGAGCGCCACCTTCTTCGCGCGCTCGGGCGAGCCCTGGGGAGCGTTCCACACCACCGCGGCCACGCGCACGCGGCGGGGGCGGTTGTACTCGTCCTTGTGGTCGTCGAAGTACTTCTGGATGTCGGCCTCGGGGACGTCGCTCGTGCCGCCCGTGTCCTGGAAGTTCTTCTGCACGAGCTTCTGCACCATGATCTTCTTCAGGGTGTTCTGGACCTCGGGGTCCTTGTCGAGGTGCTGCCGCTCGGCCTCCTTGGCGAGGACCTCGAAGCGGATCAGGTTGTCGAGGAACTCCTTCTTGCGGTCCAGGCTCGAGTAGCGGGCGCGGATGAACGGCGACTGCTCGTCGAGGCGCGCCTTGAACTCGTCGGCCGTGATGGTGATGCCCTTGCCCTTGGCGACGACGGGGCCGGACTTCTTCGGTGATTTCTGCGGCGTGCAGGCGATGGCGGCGGCGCAGAGGCCGACGGCGAGGATTCGGCGAACCATGGCGGGTGACTCCTTCGACAGCGGGTGACCTCGAAGACCACCGACGCGAACGCTCGGAAGCGAACGCTTGTTCCGGTCCCCCGGCCGGCGCCGCGTCGAGGGGCACGAAAAAAGCACGGAACGTCGGCGGGATCAAGCAAAGCCAGGGGGGGCGCAGGGGCGCCTGGATGGGCGACTCCTGCGAGCGAAGGCCCAGCCGGACGAGGCTGGGCCGGCCCCCCACGGGCCCCGACGATGAAGGCTCCGCCGCGGACACGGATCTCGAGCGAGCGGGGTCTCGGGGGGCGCAGCCTCGTCGCGCCTTCCCCAGCGGAAAGGAGCGCGAGGGCGGACGCCCGAGCGTCCGCCCGCTACGGCACGCTCACCCCTGTCTCGCGCATCTGGCCAGCTCCGAGAGGGCCTCCCGCGCCGCCCGGAGGAGGTCCCGCCCGGTGGCGGCCTCGAGCGCCGGCGTGGTCGCCGGGGGAGGCGCGGGCCGAGCGGCCGCCTTCACGCCCTTCGCGGCCCTCGCCGGCTTCGCTCCCGCCCCCGCGACGGGCGCGAGCGACGCGACGAGCTTCATGTCCGGCGTGAGGCGGAGCCGGCCGCCCGAGCTCTGGACGTGCTTCGCGAGGAGGAACGGGTCGAGCGCCGCGGTCTCGCCCAGCGTGAACACGAGGCGGCCGGGCCCCGCCTCGAGGGCCCGGATCGAGAGGGCGCGGAGCCGCACCTTCACGGCCATGACCTCGCAGAGCGCGTCGAGCTCCTCCGGCGGATCGCCGCAGCGGTCGATGATCTCCGCGCGGATCTCGTCCAGCTCCTCGTCGCTCGCCGCCTGGGCGAGCCGCTTGTAGAAGAAGAGCCGCTGGTGGACGTCCGGCATGTAGGCGTCCGGGATGAAGGCCGGGACAGGGAGCTGCACGTCCGGATCGATCTCCTCGCGCGGCGGCTCTCCCTTGAGCTCGCGCACCGCCTCGTCGAGCATCTCCGAGTACAGCTCGAACCCCACCGCCTCGATCTGCCCCGACTGGTCCTTGCCGAGGAGGTTCCCAGCCCCGCGGATCTCGAGATCGTGGCTCGCGATCTTGAAGCCCGCGCCGAGCTCGGAGAACCGCTGCAGCACCTCGAGCCGCTTCTGGGCGTCCTTCGTCACCGGCCGCCGCGCGGGCACGAGGAGGTACGCGTAGGCCCGCTCGCGCGAGCGG
>DATDDC010000655.1:0-5653 GCA_036523995.1 Anaeromyxobacter sp. | reverse complement strand
GGCCGAGGTCGGCCTCGCCAGGATCGCCCTCTCGCGCGGCGACACGGCGGGCGCGCGCGCCCGGCTGGAGCGGGCGCTGGCCGCGGATCCCCGCAACGTGGAAGGGCACGTCGCCTACGGGACGCTCCTCTGGAACGCGCGCGAGCTCCCCGCGGCGGAGAAGGCCTTCCAGGCGGCCGTGAACCTCGTGCCGCTCCACGCCCTGGCCCTCTGCCGCCTCGGCGCCGTGAAGCTCGAGCGCGAGGACGCGGACGGCGCGGTGCAGCGGCTCGTCTCCGCCTCGAACGAGGACCCGAAGCTGGCGGAGGCGCGCCGCTGGCTGGGACGCGCCCTGCTCGCGAAGAACGAGACCTCGGGAGCCATCACGCAGCTCCGCAAGGCCGTCGAGCTCGAGCGCGGCAACCGCGAGAACCACCTGCACCTGGGGGTGGCCCTGGAGCGCTCCGGCGCGCTCCCGGAGGCCGTCGAGGCATATCGGGCCGCGGCCGCCATCGACCCGAAGTACGTGGAGGCCTGGGAGCGGATCGGCTCGCTCTACGCCGCCAACGGCCGCTGCGAGGACGCCATGCCCGCCTACGAGCGCGGCATCGCGGCGGCGCCCCGGCTCGCCCGGCTCAAGCTCGCCCTCGGCGACTGCAAGGCGAAGCTCGGCAAGAACGACGAGGCGGTGAGGATCTTCAAGGACGTGATGAAGAGCGATCCGTCGGCGGTCCAGGCCCTCTACCGCCTGGCCCGCGCGCTGCACGAGTCCGAGGGCGCGAGGATCGCGCTCCCCGTCTACGAGCGCGCCGCGCGCGAGGACCCGAAGAACCCGATGCCGCACTACTACCTCGGCTACCTGTACAAGGAGCGGAACCAGAAGCAGAGGGCGGTGCAGGAGTTCCGGCGCTACCTCGAGCTCCGCCCCGACGCCGAGGAGAAGAAGGACATCGAGAACGAGATCGAGGACCTCGGCGGCGCGCGAGGGAAGCGTTGATTAGTCCCTTGACGCGCAGCGACGCCTGACCTACTCGTCGCGTCGCCGTCGCCGTCTCCGGCTGCGACGGCGGAGGACGCGATGATCTCGTTTTCGGCCGTGGCGCTGGCGCTCGCGCTCGCCCAGGCGCCCCAGCAAGGCTCCCCGCCGCCCGCCGCCGCGGGGGCGGCGCCCGGCGTCATCACCCTCGACGAGGCGCTCCAGCTCGCGAAGGAGCGGAACCTCGACCTCCAGGTCCTCCGGGCGAGGCTCGATCAGGCGGACGAGATCTCGTGGAAGGTGTGGTCGAGGTATCTGCCCCAGGTGACGGTCACGGGCTCGTGGCAGCGGCAGAAGGAGATCATCCTGCCCTTCCCCGTGGGCGTGGACGTGACCGTGAACCAGGGCCCGCCCGTCACGGCCACGGGCACCCTCGTCGACATACCCATCTCGATCCAGTCGAGCGAGATCAAGCAGGGCCAGCTCGAGGTCACCCAGACGATCTTCTCGCCCGCGCTCATCTTCGGCATCCGCGCCGCCATGAAGTCGGGCCAGGCCGTGGCGCTCTCCCTCGGCGACGGCCGCCGCGCCCTCCTCTTCGGCGTCGCCAGCGCCTACTACGGCGCCGCGTCGCTGAAGCAGGCGCTGGGCGTCTCGGAGCGGCTCCTCGAGATCGCGCAGCGGCAGGAGAAGGACGCCCGCGTGCGCTTCCAGGCGGGAACCGTGGCGAAGGTGGCGCTGCTCCGGGCCGAGATCGACCGGGCCCGCGCGGAGCAGGATCTCAAGCGCGCGCGGAACTCCCTCGAGTCGGCGCGCCTGGCGCTGGCGACGCTGCTCGACCGCCCCCCGGACTTCGACGTCGTCGAGCCGCCCTCGCCGCCCCTCCCCGAGACGCCGGAGCCCGAGGCCCTGGTGCGGTCGGCGCTCCAGAATCGCCTCGACGTGCGGGCCGCGCGTCTCTCGCTCGACGCGGCGCGGGCGAACCGGAACGCCGTCATCGGGCGGTACCTCCCCAACGTCGGCGCCTTCCTCCGGGAGCAGCGACTGAGCCAGCCGGGCCTCACGCCCGCGTCGAACTGGCAGGCGGGGCTCCAGGCCCAGTGGCAGATCCTCGACGGCGGGCTGCGAGAATCCGACCTCCGGGAGGGCAACGCCAAGATCGCGGAGGCGGACGCGGCGCTGCGGAGCGCCGAGGCGAAGGCGCGCCAGGACGTGCTCCAGGCCCTCCTCGACCTGGACAGCGCGCGCGCCAACGCCGCCAAGGCGAAGGAGCAGCGCGATCTGGCGACGGAGAACCTGCGCCTCGTGGACGTCTCCTACCGCGCCGGCGCGGCCACCGCCGTGGAGCTCGCGGACGCGACGGCCTCCCTGCGGACGGCCGAGGCCGGCGTCACCGCCGAGACCCTGGGCGCCCAGCTCGCGGCCCTGCGCGTCCTCCAGGCGACGGGGGAGTTCGAGCCGGGCAAGCCGCGCTGAGCTGGGGCGAGCGCAGGGGCAGCCGGATGAGGCTGGGCCGGCCCCCCGCGGCGAGTGTCCCCCCGTCACTCACGACGACGCCTTCGCGGCGCGGTCCTCCATGCGGATCGCGACCACGCGGTTCCGTCCGGCTTGCTTCGCGAGGTAGAGCGCCCGGTCCGCCGCCTGGATGAGCTCGCGCTCGCTGCGGCCGGGCACGAACTCGGCGAGCCCGACGGAGACCGTGACGCCGATCGAGACCGTCACGCCGATGTCCATGCCCTGCCAGGGATGGCGGCTCTTCTCCACCGCGCTTCGTATCCGCTCGCCGAGCGACTGCGCGCCGTCGAGGGCGGTCTCGCGGGCGATCACGGTGAACTCCTCGCCGCCGTAGCGCGCGAGGACGTCCTCCTTGCGGACGGCGCAGCGCAGCACGCCCGCGACCATCTTGAGCGTCTCGTCGCCGGCGAGGTGACCGTGCTCGTCGTTGATGTTCTTGAAGTGGTCCACGTCGCAGAGCAGGAGCGACATGGGGCGCCCGTGGCGCTGCGCCGCGGCGAGCTCCGAGCCGAGCCGCTCCTCGAAGTGACGGCGATTGTTGAGGCCGGTGAGCGGGTCGACGAGCGCGCCCTCGGCGAGCTTCACCTGGTAGCGCGCCTCGAGCTCGTCCGCCCAGATGAACTTGAGCGTGGTCTGCCCGCCGACCTGCACGCGCGTCCCGTCCTCGAGGCGCGCCTCGCGCTCCCGCTTGCCGGCCACCCAGGTGCCGTTGGCGCTGCCGAGGTCGCGCAGCACGGCGCCCTCGCCCCGCACCTCGATGCGCGCGTGGCGGCGGGAGACGCCCTCGTCGCGGATCTGCACGTCGCAGTCGTCCCTGCGGCCCATGACGAGCTGCTTGCCCGACGAGAGCGGGAAGATGTCACCGAACTGCGGCCCGGAGAGGACGAGCAGGAAGGCGTGCTTCTCGGCGGAGGCCCCGAGGCGCGGCACCGCCGCGGAGGTCCGCTCCTGGTCGTCCTGCCACGGCGGCGGCTTCTCCGGGCGCGCCCGCGCGCGGGCACGCCCCGTCTTCCGCTTGCCGGAGTCCCGCTTCGTCATCCGACGGCCCCCGCCCCCCGGCCGTGGGAGCACTATACCGCGCCGCTCGCGCCCGAGGCGATGCCCTACACTCTCCGTCCTATTCCGGCCGCTTCCGGTGGGAGGGCCGCGCACCCGTTGCGCCCCGAGGCCGCGAGCGTTAGTCCTCGCACCCGGAGGGGCGCGCGCGTGATCCGGTTCGGACCGGCGGGCTGGGAGTACCCGGACTGGGCCGGCATCGTCTACCCGAAGCCGGCGGGGCGCGGTTTCGACCGGCTGCGCCATCTCGCACGGTTCTTCGACACGGTGGAGGTGAACTCGACCTTCTACCGTCCCTTCCCCGAGGACGCCGCGGCGCGCTGGTGCGAGCGAGTCTCGGACTTCCCAGACTTCCGCTTCGGCGCGAAGGTGTGGCGCCGCCTCACGCACGAGCGCGATCGCCCCTTCGGCGCCGAGGACGTGGCGCAGGCGCGCGCCGCGCTCGACCGCCTCCAGCGGGAGGGACGGCTCGGGGCCGCGCTCCTGCAGTTCCCATGGTCCTTCAAGCGCGACGAGGCGAGCGAGGAGTGGCTGCGCGGGCTCTTCCGCGCGCTCGCGGGGCTCCCGCTCGTGGTGGAGGTGCGCCACGCGTCCTGGGACTCGCGCGAGGTGCTCGACGAGCTCGCGGCGCAGGGCGCCGGGATCGTGAACGTGGACCAGCCGCTCTTCCACGACTCGATCCGGCCCGCGGCCCGGGCGACGAGCCGCGTCGGCTACGTGCGCGTGCACGGCCGGAACTACAAGGACTGGTTCCGGAAGGATGCCGGCCGCGACGCGCGGTACGACTACCTCTACTCCGCCGGCGAGCTCGAGCCGTGGGCGAGCCGCGTCCGCGATCTCGCCGAGATCGTGCCGGACGTGTACGTCGTCACGAACAACCACTTCCGGGGCCAGGCGGCGGCGAACGCGGCGATGCTCGAGTCCATGGTGACGGGCGAGAAGGTCGCGGCGCCGCCGGAGCTCGTCCACCGCTACGGGGACGCGCTCCGGCCGTACGCCTACCCGGCGCCGGCGAACGAGCCGCAGACGGGGGAGCTCTTTCCGAGGTGACGGGCGGCGAGCCTCGGGGCCCGCGGCCCTCGACGCCGACCCCGACCTCGACCTCGACGCCGACCTCGACGCCGACTTCGACCTCGACCCCGACCTCGACCCCGACCTCGACCTCGACGCCGACCCCGACCTCGACCCCGACCTCGCCCTCGACTCGACCTCGCCCCCGGGCTCGTCCAGGCGGGGCGCGGGCTCACGCGATCTCGGCCACGACCGGCGCGTGATCGCTCGTCCCGAAGTCCGCGAGCACCGCGCACCGCCTCACCCGCCCCGCCAGCGGCCCGCTCGCCACCACGTAGTCGATGCGCCAGCCGATGTTCCGCTGGCGCAGGTTCCGCCACGGCGCCCAGTACGTGAAGAGGCCCTCGTTCGTCGGATCGACCATGCGGCCCACGTCGACGAGGCCGTGCGAGAGGAGCTTCTCGACGAGCGCGCGCTCGTCCGGCCGCGTGCCGATGATGCCGGGCTTCCTTTCCTTGGCGTGGACGTCCATGTCCGTGCGGGCGACGTTCAGGTCGCCGGCGACGACGAGAGAGCGTCCCGCCGCCTGCGCCTCGCCCGCCCAACCCTCCAGCGCCTCCAGGAAGCGGAGCTTCGCCGCGAAGTCCTTCCCGCCGTTCGGGACGTACACCGAGGCCACCGTGAGATCGCCCACGTCCGCCGAGGCGATCCGCGTCTCGACGTCGAACGGCGGGTGGACGAAGGCCGGGCGCGCGGCGGCGCGATCGCGCCGCACGTGGAGGCCGACGCCGGAGTACGCCGTCTCTCCGTGCCACAGGCACCAGTAGCCGGGGATGTCGCAGAGCGAAGCAGGCACGCGCGCGGCGGGCGCCTTGATCTCCTGGAGGCACAGGACGTCCGGCGCCTCCCGCTCGATGAGGGCGACCACTTGCGCCTCACGCGCCCGGATGCCATTCACGTTCCACGTCGCAATCTTCACGGGACGACCCCCCACGCGGGACGACACCGGAACGACGCACTGCGGTGGGTGGATGTCGGACCGCCGCGGTCGGGTTCCTGCGCCGTGAGTCGACATACTAGAATCCCAAGTCACTAGAATCCCAACTCACGGGGCTG
>DATDDC010000654.1:0-6735 GCA_036523995.1 Anaeromyxobacter sp. | reverse complement strand
GGGCGAGGGCGCACGCGACGAGCGCCCCCATGGAGCAGCCCACCACGAAGGTCCGGCGCGCGTCGTCGAGCCGCGCCAGATCGCGGCGCGCCTTGCCGACCCATTCCGCCCAGGGCACGCCCGCGAGCGCCTTGGCGGAGCCGCCGTGGCCGGCCATGACCGGCGCGAGGCAGCGCATCCCGGCCTCGTGGAGCCGGCGCGCCACGGGGACGAGCTCGAAGGTCGAGCCGGTGAGGCCGTGCAGGAGGAGCACGGCGTCCGGCCCCCCCTCGAGCTCGAACTCCTTCCCGTGCTCGATCCCGCCGCGGCGCGCCAAGGTGGCCCACGGTTACCCTTCCGCGAGCCGGCTTTCAAGCTCGAGCGAGTGCCCCGATCCAGGCATGGTGACGTGACGAGAGCGCCGGGACCGAAGCGAGGCGGGCGCCCGAGGAGGGAGCAGCGCAGGCGCAGCATTCACTGCGCCGCCGTGCGCGGCTGCGGCTCGGCTGCTCCCCGGACGGCCGACACCTCGAGGAAGCCCTCGGGCTGCAAGAGAGCGACCGCACACCCGCACGCGCCCTGGAGCGCGGCCCCGCACGAGGCGATGGCGCTCACGACCTCGGCGGGCGTGAGCGCCGCCGAGAGCGCGGCGGTGGCGGCGTGGATGGGCGAGGCGCTCCGCCAGCCGACGCTCGGCGAGCGCGTCGCAGGGACGCGGACCGTCGGCGCGAAACCCCCACCGGTCGCGTGCTGCGTCCCCCGTGCGGCTGTGCGGCGCTGACATGTTCCGATCCGACGCACTCCACGTAGCTCCGCGCACCGCGACAGGCGCCTGCCTCACGGGCCGATACCCGTCTCGGAGGTTTCCTGCTAAGCCGTCCGCATGACCGAGAAGGCCGCGACCTCGCAGACGATCCAGGTCCAGATCGAGATCGATCCCGCCACCGCGAACGGCGTGTTCGTGAACATGGCCCTCGTGAACCACACGGAGACCGAGTTCACCCTCGACCTCATCTACGTACAGCCCCAGGCGCCCAAGGCGATCGTGCGCGCCCGGGCCATCACCACGCCGAAGCACATGAAGCGCCTGCTCGCCGCCATCCAGGACAACCTCACGAAATACGAGGCGCGCTTCGGCGCGATCGATCTCGGCGACTCGCCGACCTTTCCGCAGGGCGGGACCGTGAACTAGTGCCGCCGCCCGCTTCCGTCCGCGCCGCGGCCCTGCGTCCGCACCTGAACCGCCGTTCCGTGCCGCCCTCGCCGTGATCCCGCGCGGTTGCGGCCGGCACGGCCGCTGCTCTCGCCCGCCCCGGCGCGCGCGTCGCGCGCCGTCACATGGAGAGGCGAGAGATGAACGACACGAACGGAACGGGCCCGAAGCGGCTCGCGGTCCTTGCCATCGTCGAGCGGCCGGACCGGGACGACGACACGAAGACCCATACGCGCTGGGTGAGGATCGGCATCGGGTTCACGAATCGCGACGGGAGCATCAACCTCATCCTCGACGCGCTGCCGCTCGGCACGAACCGCCTGCAGATCCGCGAGGACGACCGGACGCCTGCGGGCCCGCGGCGGAACGGCGGGTTCGAGACGGTGGAGGTGCGGCCGTGAGCGCCGCCGCGAGAGGGCTCGCCGCCGCAGCGGCGCTCGGCCTCGCCTTCCCCGCGCTCGCCGCAAAGGGCCTGCCGCCCGGAGAGCGCGTCGACCTCAACCGCGCCACGGTGTCGGAGCTGATGCGCGTGCCCGGGATCGGCCAGAAGAAGGCCCAGGCCATCGTCGCGCTCCGGCAGAGGCAGCCGTTCCGCCGCGTCGAGGACGTGCTCGCCGTGAAGGGGCTCGGCCCCGCCTGGCTCGCCAAGGTGAAGGCGAGCCTGGTCGTGTCTCCCGGCGGGCCGCCGCCCCCGGCGGCGGCGCCGAAGAGATGAGGGATCGCGCCGCGGTCCGCCCGGGCGCTTGACAGGGCGGCCGCGGCTCCGCTACTCCCGTCGCCGGCTCGGAGGAACAGGGAAGCCGGTCCAAGTCCGGCGCGGTCCCGCCACTGTAGCCGGGGTGAAGGCGCCCTCGACGTGATCACCACTGCCGCGCGGCCTGCGGCGGGAAGGTGGAGGGCGCGGCGCGGAGGAGAGAACCCCCCCGCGGCCCCGGAAGCCAGGAGACCTCCCTCCGAGCGGCCGCGCATGGTGCGCGGCCATGCGGTGAACGGGTCCGAAGGAGACCCGACGCATTGCGCTCGCGGTCCCGGCTGCCGGGGGGCATCCGCGCCCTCGCCTTGGCGTTCGCGCTCGAGGCCTCGATCGCGCCGTCCCAGGCCCGCGCGGAGGACGCCGCCGCGGCCGGGCGCACGGATCCTGCGCCCTCGGAAGCGGCGGAGCAGATCGTCGTCGTGGGCCGGAGGCCGCGCGATCTCGCCGGGCGGGATCCCGCGGCGGCAGCCACCGTCGTGGAGGCCGATCGCTTCGCCGGCGAGGCGAAGGGCGTCGCCGAGCTCCTCGGGACGGCGCCGGGCATCGCGGTGCACGAGTACGGTGGCCTGGGCCACCTCGCCACCGTGTCGATCCGCGGGTCCACCGCCGACGGCGTGAAGGTGCTGATCGACGGGCTTCCCCTCAACACCGCGGCGGGCGGCGGCGTGGACCTGTCCTCGATCCCGCGCCACTGGATCGAGCGGATCGAGGTCGTGCGCGGCGCCGAGGGCGCCTACTACGGCTCGGGCGCGCTCGGCGGCGTGGTGAACGTGGTCACCCGGCGCGCCGTGCCGGGAAGCTGGTCCGCGACCGCCACGGGCGGCTCCTTCCTGACGGGCTCCTTCGGCGCCGACGCCGCGGGCGGCGCGGATCCCTGGGCGGCGCTCGCGTCCGCGAGCGTCGAGGGAAGCGGCGGCCGCTTCGCCTACCTCTTCGACCCGACGCCCTCCTCCCCCGGGAACGCGGAGGTCAAGATGCGCGAGAACGACGCCTCGCTCCAGGGCGGCGGGCTCGTGAAGGCGTCGCGCCGCGCCGGGGACGGGCGCATCGATCTCCTCGCCCAGCTCTCGGGCGGCCGCCGCGAGCTCCCGGGCCTGCCGTACGGGATCCCGCCGGAGGGATCTCGCGACTGGCAGCGAGACGCCCGCGCCGCGCTCCTCGCCCGCCACGAGGTCGCCCTCGCCTCGGGGCTCACGCTCTCGACCGAGCTCCAGGGCCGCTTCGACCGCCTCGACCTCGACATGGCGGTCCTCGCGGGCGAGGTCCGCCAGCGCGACCTCCAGGGCGGGGCGCGGGTGGAGGCGACCTGGATCCACGGAGCGGGCGCGCTGACCGCCGGGGCCTCCGCGTCGGCCGAGCGGCTCGACGCCGACGGCCTCGGCGAGCCGCGCTCGCGACCGGAGCTCGCCGCCTGGGCGTCCGAGTCTCTCGACCTCCTCGCCGGCCGGCTGCGGCTCGCGCCGGGCGCGCGGGTCGAACGCGTGGGGCCGTTCGAGGGGTTCTCGGCGAAGCTCGGCTCGGTGCTCGCGCTCGCCGGGCCGCTCTCGGCGCGCGCCAGCGCGGGGCGCAGCTTCCGGGCGCCGAGCTTCGCCGAGCTGTACCTGCAGCAGGGGCTCATCGAGCCGAACCCGTCGCTCCGATCGGAGGAGGCCTGGAGCGCCGACGCCGCGCTCGTGGCCGACGGCCGGCTCGGCTTCGCGAGCGCCGGCGCCTTCGCGACGCTCTACCGCGACCTCATCGTCTACGAGCCCGGGAGCTTCCGCAGGCTGAAGCCCTTCAACGACGGGAAGGCCCTGGTGCGCGGCGTGGAGATCGACGTGGCGAGCGCGCCGCTCCGGCCGCTCCTCGGCCTCGCCGTGGAGGTCGCGTACACGCTCCTCGCCACCGAGACCCTCCGCGGCGTGGACGCGGAGATCGGCAAGGACCTCCCGCACCGCCCGCGGCACCGCCTCTACGGCCGGCTCGCCCTGGGCGCCGCGGGGGCCGGGGCCCATCTCGAGGTGCACTACGTCGGGGACCAGTTCCTCGACACCCGGCACTTCCAGCCCATCCCCGCCGCGCTCTCGTTCAACGCCGGCGGCTTCGTGCGCCTCCGCTCGCGCCCCGACGTGCGGCTCGCGCTCGAGGTGAAGAACGTCCTCGACGACATCTCGCTGCAGGACGGATTCGGAAACCCGCTCCCCGGGCGCATGGTGCTCGTCACCCTGCGCGCCGGCTCCAGACCCGACCCAGGAGGCTGAACATGAGCTCGCCCGCAAAGAAGAAGATCCTCGCCCTCGCCGCGCTCTCCCTCGCCCTCGCGCTCTCCGCCTGCAAGGAGGAGAGGCTGTGCGCCAGCGACGAGGCGCTGTGCGGGCTCACCTGCTCGACGCTCGCGACGGATCGCGCGAACTGCGGGGCCTGCGGCCACGCCTGCGAGGCCGGGCAGGTATGCACGTCAGGTGAATGCGTCTTCGGCACCGCCCAGAACTGCGGGGCCCTGGGCCGCACCTGCGAGAGCGGCGAGCGGTGCGTCTCCGGCGACTGCATCGCCGACCTCTACCTCGCCTGCTTCAACACGAGCGAGGTCCGCGAGGCGACGTTCGAGCTCGCCGCCGCGGGTGTCCCCGTCGCCACCGCCGCGGGCCCGCTCTCGCTCGCCTGGCTCGGCGACACGCTCTACGTCGCGGACAGCCTCAACGGCACCGTCGACGTCCTGCGCTTCGACCCGCCCGCCGTGCGCTCGACGGGCACGATCACCATCCCGGCCGTCGGCTTCTCCGACCTCGAGTTCATCACCGCGGCGAACGGGCTCCTCTACGTCTCGAACGCCGCCGCGCAGGTCCTCGACGTGCTCGATCCCGTGGGGAAGAGGATCGTCGACGAGATCCCGCTCGGCGCCGGCGCGTTCCCCCAGGGCATCCTCGTCGCCTCGGCGTCCAAGGCGTACGTCGCGCTGAACGGCCTGAGCGAGATCGCCGTCGTGGACGTCTCCGGCTCGGGGACCTGCGCCTCCCCGCCGTGCGGCAGCATCGCGAAGCACATCCCCATCCCCGCCGAGCTCGCGAGCCCGAGCGGCTCGCCGCTCCCGGCGCGGCTCGCCCTCTCCGGCGGGAAGCTCTACGTCACGCTCTGGAACTTGAAGGTGGACTTCACCCCCGCGGGCAGCGGCCGCCTCGCCGTCATCGACACGGCCACGGACACGCTCGTCACGGCCGACGGAAGCCACCCGGTCGATCTGGGCGCGGCCTGCCAGAACCCGGGCGACATCGCGGTCCAGGGCCAGGTGCTCTACGTGACGTGCGGCTTCAACCCGTTCGACGCGCCCACGAGCATCACCGGCGCCGCCATCGTGCCGGTCGACGTCTCGTCCGGGGCTCCCGCGGTTCACACGGCGCTGGCGCTCCCGTCGAACAACGCCGGCGCCATCGCCTTCTGCGGCGGCGCGGGATACGTCGGAGACCGGGCGTCCGGCGCGGTGCTGAAGTACGATCCCGGCTCGAGCTCCATCGTCTCGACCCGGGCGCTGTGCCCTGCGCCCGGCACCGGAGGCACCCCGTTCGTCGCCGCCGTCGCATGCGGAATCTAGAGCGCATCCCGCAACCCCCGGCCTGCCACGGCGCACGCCGCCTGCCTGCGCCGGGTGGGCTCGTCGCTGCGCTCCTCGCCGCCGGCCTCTCCCTCGCCCTCGGGGCGGGGGCGTCGCCGGCGCGCGGCGAGGACGAGCTCCGGCCGCCGGGCAAGGGGGCGTCGGAGGGCGGCTACCTCTGGATCGGCGCCCGGACGGCCGCGCCGCCCCGCCGCGTGGTGGTCCTCGCCCCGAGCCTCACCGACGTCGTCCTGGCGATGGGCCTCGGCGACCGGCTCGCCGGCGTGACGAGGCTCGACGATGCGCCCGAGGTGGCGCGACTGCCACGCGTGGGCGGCTTCCTCGATCCCAACCCGGAGGCGGTGCTCGGCCTCTCGCCCGACCTCGTGCTGTGGGTGACGGACGGCGGCGCCCTCGGCGCGGTCCGGCGCATCGCCGAGCTGTCCCGCGCCTCCCGCCGCCCGTTCCCCATCCTCGCCATCGAGGTCGACTCGCTCGCCGACGTCCTCGCCACGCCGCGCCTCGTGGGCGACGCGCTCCGGGAGCCCGCGCGCGGCGAGGCCCTCGCGCGCAGGCTCGCGGGCGACGTGGAGGCGGTGCGGCGCCGCGCGGCGGGCCTCCCGCGGAAGCGCGTGCTCTTCGTGGTCGGCCGCGAGCCGCTCGTCGTGGCCGGCCCGGGGAGCTTCCCCGACGAGCTCCTCCGCATCTGCGGCGCCGAGAGCGTCGTGCGGGGCGAGCGGCCCTGGCCCGTGTACCCCGTGGAGAAGGCGGTCGCGGACGATCCGGACGTCGTCGTGGACGCCGCCATGCAGGAGCCCGCCGAGGGCCTGAAGCGCCTCTCCGCCATCCCGGCGGTGAGGCGGGGCGCGGTGGTGCGGCTCCGGAGCGACGACCTCATCCGCCCCGGCCCCCGCATGATCCGCGGCCTCGACGAGCTCTTCCGCGGCCTCCACCCCGGGGCGGCGCGGTGAGCGCGCCGGGGCGGAGCCGGCTCGCCCTGGCCCTCCTCGCGGGCGTGGCCGCGCTCCTCGCGGCCTCCGCGCTCTCCGCCGCGCTCGGCGCCCAGCCCATCTCGATGCGGGCCGCGCTCGACGGCGCCGAGCCCGACGCCACCATCCTCTTCTCCATCCGGATGCCGCGCGTCGCGCTCGCGGCCATCGTCGGCTGCGCCCTCGCGACCGCGGGGGCGGCGCTCCAGGCGCTGCTCCGGAACCCGCTCGC
>DATDDC010000653.1:0-10730 GCA_036523995.1 Anaeromyxobacter sp. | reverse complement strand
AGGTGCCCCGATGTGGAAGCGGCGCCGCATGATCGAGACCGCCGGCACGAGACTGTGCCACCGCTGCGCCGGGACGCTTTCAAGGGGCGGTGGCACGCTCGTGCACTGCGTCCTATGGGGTGGCGTCGCCGAAGGCTCGCTTCCATGAGGAGGCCGCTCGTTGTCAAGGTGGCTCGTTCCGTTGCGTCATCTTGGAGTCCGGGGTCTGCTGCCTCGCTTCCATCCGCACTCAGTTCGGGCCGCAAGGGGCCGAGGTGCACGCTGGGGTCCGTCCCGTCAGGCGCTGCCATCTGCGCTTCGAGCTCGAGCGGTGTGGTTCCGCGCGGCTCTGCGAGCCAACTCCGCAGTCGCCCGGACGGGGCAGTCTCCGGATTCCGACGCTGTCCTCCTTTACCGGCAGTTCAAGGGTTCGATCACGTCGTCACTCAAGACTCGTTACGCCGCCACCCGGAATGGCTTGAACGGCTCGCCGGAGCGCCATATCGCGTGCAACACGACCGCGAGCTTGCGCGCCACCGCCACGATGGCGCGCTTCTTCGCGTTCACGCCCCCGCGCTCCGCGAGCCGCAACCCCCAGCGCCGCAGATCGCAATCGTTGCCGTGAGGCCCGAGCAGCCGGTGCGCGCACTGCACGAGCAGCTTCCGAAGGAAGCGGTCTCCCGCTTTGGTGATGTGCCGCTGGGGATCGGAGTTGCCCGACTGATCCTTCCCCGGCACCAGGCCGAGGAACGCGGCCACGAACCGACTCTTCTTGAAGCGGCGTGGCTCCTCGATGGTCAGGCGGTACGCCAGCGCGGTGATGGCGCCCACGCCCTCCACCTCTCTGAACCGTGCGACCTCGGGGTACGATGCCCCGAGCTGCTCGATCTGCCGATCGTGCGCTGCGATCTGCGCGTTCAGCTCGCGAAGGACGCAGAGCACGGGTCCGAGTGCCGCGAGGAGCTCCGGCGGAACCATCTCCTCCGCGATGGTCGGAAACGCGTCGGGCGTGCACCTCTCGAACCGCGTTCCGAACGGCTTCAGCGTGCCGCGCACATGGTTCATCAGCTTCGTTCGCATGCTTACAAGCACGTCGCGCGACCGGAGCGACGCCAGATCGAGCTGCGCCGCGCGGCTGCGATGCTGCACGGGTGCGAGGAGAGTTGGATCGAGCCGGCCCAGGCGCGCCAGCATCAACGCATCGCTGCGGTCGCTCTTCGTTCCTCTCTGCCAGATCAGCCTCACCTTGCGCGGGTTCGCCACGATCACGCGGTGACCGGCCTTGCTCAGCACCTCCTCGACCCAGCGCGCGTGAACGCCGGCCTCGATGACGACCAGCGCGCGCGGGTACTTCGCCATGAACGTCACGATGGCGTGGCTCGTGGTTTTCGTCCGCCGCGTCTCGACCACGGCCCCCGCGCTGTCGAGCACGCACCACTCGCTGAACTTGTCGCTGAGATCGCAACCCACGTACACGCTGTTATCCTTCTTCATGGCCGCTCTCCTTTGGACCTCGAGTCCGCACACAAGGGCAGCGTAGCTGCCCTCCGGGAGAGCGGCCTCCTCATCCCATCTGCGCTGCGCTCCTTCGCCGCGACGGCCCACCCCGGCCCTGTCTGCGCCTCGGGACTGCGACCCAATGGCGAGCATGCTCAGGCTTGCCGGGTTCAGGCGCCCGCGCTCCTTTCCCAGTGTAGCCCCGGGCCGGCGGCTGCCGGCGCATCCGCAGGCTCGCCGCGATTCACATTGTTTCGCGCGCGAAACGTGGAGCCCTCCGCGCCGACGGTGTCCGAGGGCGCGCGTCGCGAAGCGAGCGCGCGCCCGAGTTCGGAGGCGCGCCACGCGATCGGCTCCCGTACGCGCGCGGCATTCACCGCGCGTCGCGCGCCGAGGACGCTGCGCCGGAGGGCGCCGGCCCGGGGCGCAGCGGTCCTCGCGAGGCGGGCGCAATCCGCGAGCTGCATTCTGCAGGAGGGCGGCGCGCGGCATTCACCGCGCGTCGCGCGCCGAGGACGCTGCGCCGGAAGGCGCCGGCCCGGGGCGCAGCGGTCCTTGCGAGGCGGGCGCCGTCCGCGAGCTGCATTCTGCAGGAAGGCGGCGCGAGGCAGTCCCGGCGAGGCGGGCGCCGCCCGCGGACAGCGGCTCGGCTGCATGCATGACCGGGCGGAGCCCGTTACGAAGAGGCGCGTGGGGCCCCCCGCTCCGAAGCCGCCCTCGCTGGGCCTCCGCCACGCGGCGCTGCGCGTGCGCGACCTCCCAGCGGCCGAGAGCTTCTTCGTCGGCGTGCTCGGCTACGCGGTCGAGTGGCGCCCGGATCCGGACAACGTGTACCTGACGCGCGACGGGGACAACGTCGCGCTCCACCGCGGCGACGCGCCGGCGGGATCCGGCATGCTCGATCACCTCGGCCTCTTCGTGCCGCGGGCGGAGGACGTGGACGGCTGGGAGCGCCACCTCGATGCGGCCGGCGCGAAGATCCTGGCGCGGCCCCGGAACCACCGCGACGGCACGCGCTCCCTCTACCTCGAGGGGCCCGAGGGGCTCGTGGTGCAGATCATCCATCATCCGTAGCGGGGGGACACTCGCCGCGGCCGGCGACTTCGTCGCGCCGCGGCTCGCGACCCCCCGTTCCCCCCGCTCGCTACGGTCCAGCCTCATCCGGCTGGACCTGCGCTCGCACGCCGGACAGCGGGGGGACACTCGCCGCGGCCGGCGACTTCGTCGCGCCGCGGCTCGCAACCCCCCGCTACTGATGACACGCGGCGCAGATGGAGTTCTTCGACTTGTCCTCGCCGCGGTGCTTCGTGATGAACGACATCGGGTGCGGGCCGTTCGGGTTCCGGTCCGCGATGCCGCCCACGTGGTGGCAGCCGACGCAGGTGGCCTGGGCGCCCTGGTCGTGGCAGCTCGCGCACGACGAGATGTCGCGGCGGGCGGCCTGCGCGTGCGCCGGGAGCGTGCCCACCGTCGCGGTCGCCCAGTTCGCCTGATTGTGGCTCGGCGGGGTGCGGAAGTTCGCCACGAACTTGGACATGCCCTCCTGCTCGTGGCACGACTGGCAGAAGCCCGGCCCGTGGCACTTGCGGCAGCTCGCGGGGTTGGCGGCCTCCTCGATCATGTGCCGGGACACGTAGTCGCCGCGGTGGATGAACGTGCGGTCGACGCGCTCCGGGAACACGATCGACGGCCGGCCCGGCGCGGTCTGGGGTGAGTGGCACTCCGAGCAGTAGGTCTGGTCGTGGCACGCGGCGCAGCTCTCGGCGCTCGGGCGCGCCAGCGTGCCGTGCGTGTGGAGCCAGTCGCCCTGGTGCGCGAACGCCGTGACGGGCTTGTAGCCCTTGAGATCGAGGTGGCACAGCGTGCACCGCGACTGGACGAAGTTCTGCTGGTGGTTGTGGCACGAGGTGCAGGCGCCCATCGCCGGGAACTTGTACTCGGTGGCCCCCGCCTCGGGCTGCTCCACGTGGCAGCGCTTGCAGTCGCCGTTCACGCGCGGCAGGTGCGCGGCGTGATCGAACGTGAGCCGGAACGGGGCCGTGCGCGCCGGGCTCTTCGGCGTCGGGTCCGTGTCGTGGCAATCCTTGCAGGCGGCCTGCTTCGAGGGGCGCTGCGGGATGGCCACGTGGCGGACCTTGTCCTCGAGCTTCGTCACCTTCTGCATGGGGTGGCAGTTCACGCAGGCGACGTCCGCGTCCACGTGGATGGAGTGCGGGAACGTGAACGGCGCATCCTTCTGTACCGGCCTCTCCTTCGCGAGCTTCGGGCCGCAGGCGACGCCGCCGGCGGCGAGCGCGAGGAGGGCGACGAGCCTCGCGTTCATCACCGCACCTCCCGGACCTGGTACGTCGAGTTGTAGACGAGCTTGGCCATGACGTCGTAGGTCTGCTCGAAGAAGGGGGTCACGCCGGCGCGTCCCGAGATGACCGCGCTGAAGCCGCGCGCCAGCTCGATGCCGCCGGTGAGGGCGCCCGTGACGGCCATCGTCTCGCCGTTCACCTTCTCGCGGAAGAAGTGGGCGAGGACGTCCGCGGCGGCGAAGAAGCGGCCCATCTCCCGCCGGCCGAAGATCCGCCCTCCGAAGTAGCCGTTGTCGAGGGCGTCGAGGAAGAGGATCTCCGCGCCGGCCAGCGTGTGCCCGCGCTCCCACTCGACGCGCGCCTCGGCCTCGCTCCCGAGGAAGTTCTTGTCGCCGCGGTTCCTCCCCGGCTCCACGTCGAGGTGGCCGGTGAGGCCGAGCTGGAGGCCCCTGCCGAGCTGGAGGAAGGCGCCGCCGCCGTACTGCTGCCGCTCCTCCGCGGTGAAGACCGAGAGGATCGAGTTCCGGGCGAGGAGGAGGTCGGGCGCGACGTGCTTCGCGTCGCCCTCGAGGCGGAGCATGCGGATGGGCGTCCAGGTGAGGCGGCCGCCCACCTCGGAGACGCGATCGTCGTAGAGGCTGTACGCGCCGATGCCGGTGAGGAAGACGCTCGCCGTCGGCTGCAGGCGGAGGTCCACCGCGGCCTCCTCGCGCACCGGGTCCTTGTGGTCGAAGACGAAGTTCGTCGAGAGGCCCACGTCGATGCCGCGGCCCGGGAACCCCGCGAGGCCGTAGGTCCACGCCACGCGCCCGCCGTAGGCGAGGTCGCCGCCGGCCGGGTTCCAGTTGTAGATGGCCCGGCGGGTCGTGAACCGCTGGCTCACGGGCACGCCGCCGTACGCGGAGAGGCGGACGCCCAGCGGGAGGACGGCGATGGCCTCGCCGCCGTCGATGTGGATCATGCGGGCCGCGCCGGTCGCCACCTGCTCGCGGCCGAGGCGCAGGGTGAGGCGCCGGTCGAGGAGCTTGCCCTGCACGTAGCCGGTCACCACGTCGCCGGTCAGGTTCGAGCCCGTGCCGTCGTCCCAGCGCCGATCGGCGAGCTCGTAGGATCCCCAGGTCGAGACGACGATGGCGAGGTCGTCGAAGAGCGGGTTCCTCACGCCGCGCGCCGAGATCGAGAGGATCTCGAAGGCGGGCGCGACGGTGGCGAGATCCGGTTTCTGAAGCGACTGGCCACCGCGCGTCTCCTGGCCGAGCCGGAGGAGCGTCGTCGAGGTGACGTCGACCGTGTCCGCGCGCGCGAGCGATCCGGCGAGGAGCGCCATGGTCGCGATGGCGGCGAGCCGTTTCGAAAAATGCATCAGGGCCTCCCTCGAGTGCGGGCGCGAAGATGTCACAGGCCGTCGCGCTTCTTCTTGAGCCCGATCAGGTATGACACCAGAACGCCTCGACCCGACTAGAATGTCGCGATGCAGAGACTCGTCACCGTGGCGGTGCTCCTCGCCGCCGCCTGCGCCGCGGCGCAGCCGTCCTCGAAGGCGTCCGGGCTCGTGGGGAAGCCCGTCTCCGTGCGGGCCGCGGACCTGGAGGGAAGGGATCACGACGTCCGCAGCGACGACGGGAAGGTGCGCGTCGTCGATTTCTGGGCGACCTGGTGCGATCCGTGCCGCGATCAGCTCCCGTTCCTCGACCGGCTGAACGCGACGTACGGCCCGCGGGGACTTTCCATTTACGCCGTGTCCTTCGACGAGGACCGGTCCGCCGTCGAGCGCTTCCTCTCCGAGAAGCACCCTTCGTTCACCGTGCTGTGGGACAAGGGAGGAGACGTCCTCTCCGACCCGCTGCAAGTGACGCGCCTGCCCACCACGCTCTTCGTCGACAAGAAGGGCATCGTCCGCGACGTGCACCTCGGGTTCGAGAAGAGCGAGGAGAAGGACATCGAGGGGCTCGTGCAGCGCCTCCTCTCGGAGTGAAGTGCATGGGCGAGCCGCGGCGCGACGAAGTCGCGAGCCGCGGCGAGTGTCCCCCCGTCTAGATGCTGAATCGAACGCGCTCGCGCTCGCGCTCCACCTCGCCCGGATCCGCCGGCGACTCGCGCAGCCAGTACGCCATCTCGTCCGCCTCCCACTGGTAGGGGACGCCGTCCATCCGGACGCGGCCCTCCGCCACGGCCAGCGTCGCCTCGAGGAGCGGCACGGAGGCGAGGTCCCGCACGAGCGCCTCGAACCTGCCCTGCCGCTCGGGATCCACGAAGGCGAACTCGTGCCGGGCGGCGTAGGCGGAGTGGTAGTGCGCGGGCCGGAAGACCACGCCCCCGAGCCCGAGCCGGACGGCCATGCGCGCGAACATCGTGCCCACCTCGCGCGCCAGCCCGAGCCCCGGGACCTCCTGCCCCGGGAGCCGCGGCCTGCGCGGGGAGAACTGCGCCAGCGGATTCCGCAGGGAGAGCCAGTGGACGTACAGGACCTCGACCCCGAGCACCCGGCGCTTCTCCAGCACCGTCTCGATGAGGAGGTGCTCCTCGCCGCCCGCCTGGCCGAGGAGCCGCACCCGCTCGCCCAGGCCGGCCACGTCGAAGACGATCCGGAACTGGCGGAACCCGAGCCGCTCCAGGTGGTCGAAGGTGCCGTAGCGGTAGAGCGCGTGCTCCATTCCGGACGCCGTGTAGAAGCCGAGCAGGAGGCGCTGCCGCCTGGGCCGGAGCCCGAGGGCCTCGTCCAACTCCTCCGCCGTGAGGTCGCCCTTCTCCGTCAGCTCCGCCGGCGACATGCTCGCCGAGACGCGCGCGTAGCGGGCCTGGAGCGGATCGTACTTCGCCGGGATCGCCTCGGCCGAGGCCGCGGCGACCGCCATCCCGGTGCCCGCGAGCACCCGCCAGGCGTCCGGCGAGTAGCCGCCCCCCGGGAGCCACACGGTCGCGACGCCGTCGAGCGCGCTCGCCACGCGAAGGTCGCGCGTCCGCGCGCCGCCCACCGAGAGGCCGAGCTGCCCGAAGCGGTCGCCCGCGAGGACGTCGCCGCCGGCGATGACGAAGGCCAGCTTCGGCCGCGGCATGCGCCGGAGGAGCGCGGCGAGCGCGTCCAGGTACGCGGCGTCCCCCGTGCCCGGGGGCAGCACGGTCTCGTCCACCCGCGGGATCGGTCCCCAGTCGGAACCCGAGAGCGAGCCCACCCAGGCGCGAGGGTCCGGCGCGAGGCAGGCGCCGAGGCCGTCGGGCGGATGGGCGTCGAGGTCGAGCACCGCCACCTCGCCGGCGAAGCCTTCCGCGCGCAGCGTGGCCACGGCCACCGCGATGTCGTTCACGGGGCAGAAGCCGCCCGCCACCCCGGGCGACGCATGGTGAAATCCGCCCAGCAGGTTCAGGGCGGGCGCGGAGGTCCGCAGCGTCTCGCGGGCCGCCCCGAGCGTGCCCCCGCAGGCGAGCCGCACCGTCGTCATCACCTCGTCCACGGGCACGTCCGACGGGTCCACGGCGAAGATCCGCGCGAGCTCCTCCGGCCGGCCCAGGGACTCGAGCAGCTCCGGCGTGTGGACGCGGGCGAGGTTCTCGTACGAGATGCGGTGCGGCTTGCGGAAGGCGCGCTTCCGCGCGGCGCCGCACTCGCGCAGCCACCACGCGGCGAAGTCTGCGCGGCGCGGCTCCATGCCCACCACGCCCTCGAGGGACGAGAGCGGGAGCCGGTAGTGCGGGTCGTACCAGACCGAGACCTCCCGGGCGTCGAGCCAGGAGGCGAGCCGCAGGAGGAGCGTCTGGAGGCGCGGCAAGGGGCTCGCGCCGATGCGTCAGGCCGGCGGCGCGAACGGCGGCTCGCCGTGCGACTTCGGGACGGGCGCGTGGAGCTTCGGGCGGCGCGTGGCCATCCACCAGCCCAGCACCGTCTCGAGGGCGATCCAGGAGATGGAGAGCCAGCCCGCGCGGATCATGAGCGAGAGCGCGTCCGAGCAACGGGCGTACTGCTCGTCGAACGTCCGCGCCACGTTCGTCCACCACGGCATGGCACGGACGGTGTAGCCGATGATGAAGACGAGGAACAGCGTCCGCAGGACCGCCATCACCTTGAGCATGGGCGGAGTCTAGAACACTCCGGGCGGAGATGGGCTCTACGGGTACGTGATGACGCCGTAGCGCGTCGGCGTGGCCGTGTCCCGCACCACCGCGAACCGCTTCGTGGCGGCGCCGTTCAGGAACGCGCGCAGGGCGTAGGTGGTGCGGCCGAACTCGTTGTCGGCCCAGGCCGGCAGGGCGTCCGTTCCCTGCGGCGCGAGGGAGGCGTCGAGGCGACGGAGCGTCGTCCCGCCCGAGTCCACGGCCAGCACGCTGCCGTTGGCGGTGGAGTCGATGAAGTACGGCGAGAAGCCGACGTTCTGGGCCATGCTCCCGAGCGAGGACGCGCTGTAGACGTCTCCGCAGGAGCTGATCACGTAGCTGCTCGCGAACGTGGAGTTCTGCGTGGGCCAGATGGCCGTCGCGTCGGAGAAGCCGCACTGCGGCACCGAGAACGAGGACGCCGCCGCCGTCGAGGAGGCGCCGTTGTTGTTGACGGCGAACCGGTCCCACCAGCCGAAGAGCGTGTCGACCCGGAAGATGTACGGGGTGGCGCCGCCGGTGTACGCCGCGCCGTAGGCGCCGTAGCCCGACCACTTCGGCGTCAGGGTCCCCGTCGTGAGGTCGAGCTCGCGGACGTAGTCGTCGGCCGTGTTCTTGAAGAGGTAGGCGAAGCGGTTGCTCGCCACGACGAGATCCCCGACGGCCCACGGAGCCGCGATCCGGCTCATCGTCGGCGTCGTGCCGAAGTTCACGATCCAGATGGCGATGCCCACGCTCGAGTCGACGATGACGGCTTTGGTCCCGTCGGGCGTCACGCCGACGAAGCGCGGGATCCCCGAGACCGCGGCGTTCGCGGGGTCGACGAGCCGGATGCCCGCCGCCTCCATCCCGGCGACGAGATCGTAGACCCAGACCATTCCCTTGGAGGTGTCCGTCGGGTCGTGGCCGCCGAGGACCACCTTGTCGGCCGCCGTGGCGCGGGCCGCGTCGAGGACGTCGTGGCCGAGCTGCTGGATGTAGCGGCCGACCCGCACGGTCACGTCGAGCGAGGCCGAGGCCGAGGCGCGCCCGAACTGCGCCGGGTCGGAGACGGTGACGCGAACCACGTAGTCCGCGGCGCGATCCGCGACGAGGCTCGGGGTGGCGGTCGCCTCGCCGGTGAGCGGCGGCAGCGCGCCACCGTCCGATGCGGAGACCATCTCCCAGAAGAAGGAGAGCGGCGCGTCGCCGTTCTTGTCGGTGCTGGGCGACGCGTCGAGGGCGATGGGCGGCGTCGTCCCCGAGCTGCCGACGTTGGCGTAGTACGGGGCCCGGCTCACCTGCGGCGTCGGCGCATCGTTCACCGAGGTGAAGCTCGCCGTGGCGAGGACCGTGTTCACGACGGCGCCCGTGGTGCGGTCGTGGTCGCGAACGACGAGGTCCACCTGGTAGAGGCCCTCCGCCGCCGGGACGAGGCCCGGGAAGGTCGGGGCGCTGGGGTTCGCGCAGGCCGCGAAGGACAGCCCGGAGATGGGCGGCGTCGCCCCGCCGGGCTCCGTGACGCGCCACGCGCACTCGAGCGTGTCGCCGTCGGGATCCGTCACGGTGCCGGAGATCGTGATGGGCAAGTTGCGGGACCAGGTCGCCGTCGGAGGCGCGGCCGTCGCGACCGGCGCCCGGTTCACAGCGGTGATCGTGACCGACGTCTGCGCGGTGAGGCGGTTCGGGACGCCGGCGGGGCCGTCCGTGACCACGAGCCGGACGACGTACGGGCCGGGCTTGTCCGGCGTGAACGTCGGGGTCGCCGCGGTCGTGCTGGAGAGCACCGCGGCGCTGCCGGCGGGCGCGGAGACGAGCGACCACCCGTACGTGAGCGGGTCGCCGTCGGGATCGCTGCTCGCGTTCGTGAGCATGAACGGCTTCGTGTACGGCGCGTCGGGCACGTCCGCGCCCGCGCTGGCGACGGGCGGCCGGTTCACCGTGCAGCGGGCGCCGAGGCAGTCGCCGCTGCAGCACTGGTAGCGGGAGCTGCACACGTCGGCGTCGTCGCGGCACATGCCTGCCGTCGGTGTCGTGCACGCTCCCGACTTGCAGAGGCGCAGGAAGGCGCAGTCGTCCGTGGTCTTGCACGTGCCGCCGTCGACGGGGTTCGGCGAGCAGATGCCGGCCTGGCATCCGTAGGAGCAGCAGTCCATGTTCTGGCCGCAGGCGCTGCCGACCGGCGTGCAGGCGGCGTCGCCGGCGGTGGTGGTCTCGTTGCCGCCGATCTTGCAGCCGGAGGCGGCGACGCTGGCGAGGGCGAGCGCCCAGGCGCGGAGGGATCGTCTCATGGCGCGTTCCTCACATCCGGTAGGCGATGCCGAGGCTCGGGGTGTAGCCGCCGTAGCCGGGGCCGAGCTGGAGGGAGAGGGCGACCGGCAGGAACACGATGCGCAGGCGCTCCCCGACGTCGAGCGAGGCGCCGGCGCCGACCCGGACCACGAGGCCGGTCACGTTCCGGGTCTTCACGGTGTGGCCGACGAAGGTCTCCTCGCTCTCGTAGCGCTCCAGGGTCTGGGCGAGGCCGAGCCCGCCGTCGGCGAGGAGCGCGAAGGTGGGGCCCACCGGGAAGCGCAGGCGCGCCGTGGGGACGGCCTCGAACAGCCAGACGCGGGTCTCCTTGACGCCCACGTCCATCTGGCCGAACGGCGGCACCGTGGCGCGGGAGAGCGTCGTGTCCTGGGAGGGATGCGAGACCATCACGGCGAGCCGGTACTCGAGCTCGAACCGGCTCCAGCCGGCGGGCGTCCGAGGAAAGCCGTAGTCGAGGTGCGCCGCGATCGACTTCCCGGTGCCGAAGCCCGCCCAGGGCCCCACGGCGAGCCCGAGCGTGGCGCCGCGGCGCTCGAGGCGCGTCCCGGCGGGCGGGGGCGGGAGCGGGACGTC
>DATDDC010000652.1:0-10190 GCA_036523995.1 Anaeromyxobacter sp. | reverse complement strand
CGACGATGGGCGCGAGGCCGTGGCTCGGCTCGTCGAGGAGCAGGATCTTCGGCGCGAGCATGAGGGCGCGCCCCACCGCCACCATCTGCTGCTCTCCCCCGGAGAGCGTGCCCGCGGCCTGCCGCCGCCGCTGCTGGAGGTGCGGGAAGAGAGCGAACACCTCGCCGAGGCGCTCGGCGATCGGCGCCGTGCGGCGCACCGCGAAGGCCCCCATGAGAAGGTTCTCCTCCACGGTGAGCGCGGGGAACACGTGCCTCCCCTCGGGGACGTGGGCCAGACCGGCCTCCGCCACCCGTTGGGCGGGACGCGCGAGGAGGTCCTCGCCGCCGAGGCGGATCGATCCGGCGGTCACCGTCACGAGGCGGGAGATGGCGCGCAAGAGGGTGCTCTTGCCTGCGGTGTTCGCGCCGATGACGCACACGAATTCGCGATCCGCCAGGTCGAGGTCGATGCCGTGGAGCACCTCGACGCCGTCGTAGCCCGCGCGCAGCCCGCGGATCTCGAGGAGTGGGCCGCTAGGCATGGCGGGCGCTCGCGGAGCCGTGTCCTCGCCCGAGGTAGGCCGTGATGACACGCTCGTCGTGCACGATCTCGCTCGGTGTTCCGTCGGCGATCAGCTCGCCGAAGTTCAGCACCAGGATCCGTTCGCACAGCGACATGATCGCTCGCATGTGGTGCTCGACCACGAGCACGGTGAGCCCGTCCTCGCGCAGCTGGCGGATGAGCGCGAGGATCTCGTCCATCTCGACGTGCGTGAGCGCGGCCATCACCTCGTCGAGCAGCAGCACCTTTGGCTCGGTGCAGAGAGCGCGCGCGAGCTCGACCCGCGCCCGCTCGGGGAACGTGAGGTCCGCGGCGAGCTTGTCCGCCACGCTGGCGAGGCCCACGCGCTCGAGCGTGTGCGAGGCGAGATCCCGCGCGTCGCGCAGCGAGTGGCGCATGAGCCCGCCCACGAGCACGTTGTCGCGAACCGTCATGTCGAAGAACAGCGCGACGTTCTGGAAGGTCTTCGTGAGGCCCAGGGCACAGACGCGGTGCGGTGGCAGCCTGCTCACGGTGCGCCCCTCGAGGCGGACGACGCCGGCCGAGGGCGCGTAGAGTCCCACGAGCACGTTGAAGAGCGTGGTCTTCCCCGCGCCGTTCGGTCCCACGAGCCCCACGAGCTGGCCGCGGGGGATTCCGAACGACACGTCGCGCACGGCCGACAGACCACCGAAGCGGCGGGAGACGTGGTCCACCGCGAGGAGGTCGGTCACGGCGCGACCTCCACCTTGCGCCGCCCGAGGCGGGGGATGCGCAGGGCGACGAGGCCGCGGGGCTCGATCAGGATCACGACGATGAGCAGCAGGCCGTAGGCGAGCTGAGAGATCCCGGCCACCGCCGCGCCGAGGTAGTGGTTCGTGAGCTCCTCCGCGGGGATGAGGAACGCGGCCCCGACGAAGGGACCCCAGAGCGTCCCCGTGCCGCCGACGATGGCGATGAGCGCCACGCGGATGGAGATGGGCGCGAGCCCGAAGACCGTCTCCGGGTCGAAGAAGTAGTTGAGCTGCGCGTAGCAGGTCCCGAGCGCGGCGGTGAGCGAGGCGGAGATCACGCTCGCCGCGAGCTTGGCGCGGAACGTGCCGATGCCGACCACCTCGGCCGCGTCCTGGTTCGCGCGGATGGCGCGGAGGCGGTAGCCGAGCTTGCCGCGGCTCACCGCGAGGAACGCCAGGCTCACGAGGACGAGCGCCGCGAGCATGACGTAGTAGTACGGGCGCGTGGCCTTGAACTGGAAGGCGGCGAGGCTGTCCGGCGAGAACGGGACGGAGATGCCCTGCGGACCACCGGTGAAGTGCTCCCACGCGCCGGCCACGACTCGCATCACCTCGCCGAAGGCGAGCGTCGCGAGCGCGAAGTAGTGGCCCTTGAGCTTCAGCGTGGGGATGCTGAGGAGCACCGCCGCCAGCGCCGCGAGCGCCGCTCCCGCAATCATTCCGACCCAGGGACTCACGCCTGTCCGGACGAGGAGGAGCGTCGACGTGTAGGCGCCGATCCCGAAGAAGCCGGCGTGCCCGAGCGACATCTGGGCCGCGAGGCCGCCGACGATGTTCCAGGCCTGGCCCATCGCGGCGAAGAGCAGCGCGAAGGTCAGGACGCGGATGGGATAGCCGCGCGCGTCGAGGAAGAGCGGCGCGACGAGGGCGACGGCGAGCAGCACCGCAGGGACGAGGGAGCGGCGCGGCACGCTCACGCGACCCCCCGCAAGAGCCCCTGGGGACGGAACGCGAGCACCGCCACGAAGACCACGAACAGGACCAGGTTCTGCAGCTGGATGGGGAAGAACACCGTCGAGACCGACTGGATGACGCCGGCGACGAGCCCTCCCACCAGGGCGCCGCCGACGTCGCCGAGGCCGCCGAGCACCACCACGGTGAACATGAGCACCACGAACTGGCCGCCCACGCTCGGTGACACCGTGATGTAGGGAAGGATGACCGCGCCGCCGAAGGCGGTGAGGCCCGCTCCCAGGGCGAAGGCGAGCTGGTACATGCGCTCCGGGTCGATCCCGAAGAGCGCGGCGGCCATCCGGTCCTGGGCGGTGGCGCGCATGGCGCGCCCGTACCAGGTGCGCTGCAGGAAGAGCCACAGGGCCGCGGCGCTCGCCGCAGAGAGCGCGAACGCAGCGAGGTACGGCACGCTCAAGAAGAGAGGTCCGAGCCGCAACGCCGCCGTCTGGTACGTCGTCCGCACCGAGCGGAAGTCGGACCCGAAGACGATGAGCGCGACGTTTTCGAGAGCGATGAGGAGCCCCACCGTGAGGAACACCTGCGCCACCGGCGGGGCGCGCATGACGCGCCGGATCATGAGCCGCTCGATCGCCGCGGCGAGGACGAAGGCCGCGGCGAATGCGAGCGGGGATGCGAGCAACGGATCGAGGCCCAGGGTCGCCCAGGCGAACCACGCGACGTACATCCCGATCATCACGAACTGGGCATGGGCGAAGTTGACGATGCCCATGACCCCGAAGACGAGCGTCAGCCCGAGCGAGATGACGGCGTAGACGCCGCCGATGAGGAGTCCGTCGACGAGCGCCTGGAGCAGGGCCACGGCTCACTTCCTCTTCCGCCACACCGGCTTGCCCTTCGCGAGCGATTCCGGCCACACCGTCACGAGCTCGGCGCCGCGCCACTGGACCATGACGGGCTGCGCAAGCTCGTTCAGGCCCTTGCCGTCGAACTTCACCGCGCCGCCCGTCATCGCCTTCGCCCATCCCGTCGTGAAGTTGGTCTCGGCCAGCGCCTTGCGGATGGCGGCCGGGTCGCGGGACGCGGCCTTCTCGATCGCCTGGGTGAGGCAGTACATGGCCGCCGCGTGCTCGAGCGCCTCGTGGACCATGAAGTACCCGTAGCGCTTGCGGAAGCGCTCGGTGAACTCCGGCGCGTTGTCGTAGTTCGTCGGCGAGATCGAGAGGACGCCCTCCGCGAACTCGCCGAGGCCCTTCACGAAGTCGGGGATGACGTAGCCCGCGGCGCCGCCGACCGCGGGCGTGTCGAGGTTCTGCTGGCGCATGGCGCGGATGATGAGGAGGCTGTCGTTCAGGTACGAGACGGGGAACGCGACCTGCGCTCCCGAGGCCCGCAGCTTGTTGATGAGCGGCGCCGCGTCGGTGATGCCGAGCGGGTACGCCTCGTCCATCACCACCTGGACGCCGGCCGCCTTGGCGGCGGCGCGCAGCCCGTTGGCCTGGGCGGTGCCGTAGGCGGTGTCCTCGTACATGATCGCGACGCGCTCGATCTTCTCGCCCGTGGCCTTCGCGATCGCGAGCGTGTAGTCGAACTGCGCCCTGCCGAGCACCGAGCCCTTCGAGACGATCTGGAAGATGTTCTTGAACCCGCGCTCGGTGAGCTGATCGGCGAAGGACATCGTGAGGAGGGGGATGTCGCGGCGCTCCGTCACCTCGGAGATGGCGATGGTGAGGGAGGAGGCGAAGGCGCCGAGGATCGCGACGACCTCGTTCTGCGTGATGAACCGCTGCGCGACCGTCGCCGCGGTGGTCGGAGTGGAGGTGGAGTCGGCGACGACGAGCTTGATCTTGGCGCCGCCCAGACTCTTGATGCCGCCGGCCGCGTTTATCTCGTCCGCGACGAGCTCGATGCCGTTCCTCGAGTTGATGCCGAACTGCGCGTTCGCGCCCGAGAGCGGCACGATGACGCCGACGTGGATCGGCGGCGGCTCGGCGCCGCGTGCCGTTCCCGTCACGAGCGGCAGCGCCGCGACGATCGCGAGGCCGCGCAGGAATCCGCGGCGACCACGTGCGCCCGAAACGTTCTCTCCCGGAGCCTGCGCCATCGCTTCCTCCTTCGCGGTGTGGGTGGGGTCGTGCCCGTGCGCGCGAATGTTCGGGCAGTCCGCGCCGGTCTGTCAAGCAGATTGACAGACGACCTGATTGTCTGACAGAGTGCGGCCCCATGGAAGACGACATGCAGATCGCGAGGGAATCCGCGACCCTCCGTCTCCAGGTCGAGGACAAGCTGCGAAAGGCCATCGCCACCGGGCGCTTCCGGGCCGGGGAACGGCTGGTCGAGCGAGAGCTGTGCGCGCTGCTCGGCGTTGGGCGCACCTCGGTGCGTGAGGCGCTCCGCCAACTCGAGGCCGAGGGGCTCATCGTCACGATCCCCCACCGCGGGCCGGCGGTCGCGTCGATCGGTCCGAAGGAGGCGCGACAGCTCTACGAGGTGCGCGCGCTGCTCGAAGGCTTCGCGGGGCGCGGCTGCGCCATGCACGCGACGCCCGAGCAGGTCGCGGACCTCGAGCGCGCCGTCGTCGCGCTGGAGAAGGCCGCGGGCGAGGGCGGTGCCGCGCTCATCGAGGCGAAGACGAGCTTCTACGAACGCCTCCTCGCGTCCTGCGGCAACGACGTGGTCCGCCAGATCCTCACCGGGCTCCACAACCGCATCACGCTCCTGCGCAGCACCTCGATGCAGCAGCCCGGCCGACTCCCCAGGAGCCTGAAGGAGATCCGCCTCATCTGCGAGCGGATCGCGGCGCGCGACGCGGAGGGAGCGGAGCGCGCGTGCATCGAGCACATCCGGAACGCGGCCGAGGTGGCCCTCGCGGTCCTCGAGAAGCAGTCCAACAGCGCAGCGTGAAAGGGCAGGTTCCATGAACAAGGAGCTGTTCGAGAAGGGGCTCGCGATCCGGCGGGCGGTGCTCGGCGCGGAGTACGTGGACAAGTCGCTCCAGAGCGCGGACGAGTTCATGATGCCGATGCAGGAGCTCACCACCCAGTACTGCTGGGGCGAGATCTGGGGCCGTTCGGAGCTCGACCGCAAGACCCGCAGCACCATCAACCTCGCCATGATCGCGGCCCTGAACCGCCCCCACGAGCTGAAGCTCCACGTGCGCGGCGCGCTCCGGAACGGGCTCGGCCGGATCGAGATCCGCGAGATCTTCCTGCAGGTGGCGATCTATTGCGGCGTGCCGGCGGCGATCGACGCGTTCCGGGTCGCTCGCGAGGTCTTCGCGGAAGAGGACAAGGCCCGATGACGGCGAGCCGCCTCGCGCCGCCCGCGGAGGTCGCGTTCCTCGGCCTCGGCAAGATGGGGTCGCCGATGGCGGCGCACCTCGTCTCCACAGGGTGGAAGGTCCGGGCCTTCGACCTCTCGCCGCCGGCCCTCGACGCCTTCGTACAGGCGAACCCGCGCGCCCTCCGGGCGACCTCGGCCGCCGGCGCCGCGGCCGGCGCGGCGGCGGTCGTCACGATGTTGCCCGACGGGAAGAGCGTCCGGAAGGCCCTCGTCGACGCGGGCGCCGCGGCGGCCCTCGGCCGCGGCGGAGTCGTGGTCGAGATGAGCTCGTCCGCTCCCATGGATACGAGGCGGCTCGGGGAGGACCTCGCCGCGCTCGGCGTCGGCATGGTGGATGCGCCCGTCTCGGGCGGCGTGAAGCGGGCGGTCGACGCGAAGCTCGCCATCATGGCGGGCGGCGACGCCGCGCTGGTGGAGCGCTGCCGCCCGCTCCTCGCGGCCATGGGCTCGACGATCCACGCGACGGGGCCGCTCGGGAGCGGCCACGCCATGAAGGCGCTCAACAACTACGTGTCCGCGGCGGGGCTCGTCGCCGTGAGCGAGGCGCTGCTCGTGGGGAGGCGCTTCGGCCTCGACCCGGCGCTCATGGTCGACGTGCTCAATTCCGCCACCGGCAAGAACAACACGACCGAGCTCAAGGCGAAGCAGTTCATGCTCTCCGGCACGTTCGCCTCCGGGTTCTCGCTGGCGCTCATGGCGAAGGACCTGCGCACCGCGGCGGACCTGGCCGAGCACCTGGGCGTGGCGGCGCCGCTGTCGCGCACCATCTCCGCGCTCTGGACGGACGCGGAGGGCGCCCTCGGTCCGGCCTCGGACCATACCGAGATGTTCCGGTTCCTCGAGATGCTCGGCGACCGTAACCGCTGACCACGCGAAGGCGAATCATGCCCCTCCACGTTCCGCTGAAGGACGAGAGGCTTCTCCGGCAGAAGTGCTACGTCGCGGGCGCCTGGGTCGACGCGAGCGATGGGAAGACCGTCGCCGTCCTGAACCCGGCCACCGGGACGGCCATCGGAACCGTCCCGAAGGGTGGCGCGGCGGAGGCGCGCCGCGCCATCGAGGCGGCGCAGGTCGCCTGGCCCGCGTGGAGGAAGCGGACGGCGAAGGACTACCTCGAGATCAAGTACATCTGCCTCGGCGGCATCTGACGACCCTCGTGTCCACCTCACTGCGCCAGGATCCTGCCAGCGCGCTCTCCGCCCGGCTCGAAGGGGCCCTTGCGGATCCCGAGGCTCGCGCGGCGCAGGCGGGCCTCACCGAGACGATCGCACTCGCCATTGGCGACGCGACGCTTGGGCTCGTTCCGGCGCCCGGTGGGTACCGCCTCGTTGAACCCGGCCCGCCGGACGCCTCGGTGCGCGTGCTGGGCGCCCCCGACGCGTGGGCGGAAGCGCTCGAGCCCTTGCCGCGCCCCGGCGCGCACTCGTTCACCGCGCTTCGCCGCTCCGGGCGGCTCCGGACCGAGGGCGATCCGCTCGCGCTCGCGCGCGCGCTGTTCCTGCTCGAGCGGCTCCTCGAGCTCGCGCGTGGCAGACCGGAGGCGAGGACGGAGCCCCCGGCTGCGCGCGACGTCGCGCAGATCCAAGGGCGCTACCATCGCCTCGTGCTTCCCGACGGCGGGGCCTCGACGCTCTACGCCGAGAGCGCCGGCTGCGGCGTTCCGATCGTGTTCCTGCACACGGCGGGTGCCGACAGCCGGCAGTACCAGGCGCTGCTCGCGGACGTCGAGCTCGCCCGGCGATGGAAGCTCCACGCGTTCGACCTCCCCATGCACGGGCGCTCGATGCCACCCGAGGGCTGGGACGGCGGGCTCCCCGTGCTCACGCAGGAGGCGTACGCCGCGTGGTGCGCCGCGTTCCTCGAGCAGGTCGTGGGAGGGCCCGCCGTCGTCGTCGGCTGCTCGATGGGAGCGGCCATGTCGCTCGTCCTCGCTGCGACGAGGCCGGACCTCGTCCGCGGCGTCGTCGCGGTCGAGGCGCCCTTCCGCGCGCGCGGCCGCCTCGACCCACACCTCGCGCACGCCGGGGTGAACGCTTCGGCGCACAACCCGAGCTACGTGCGCGGCCTCATGAGCCCGGCCACGCCCGAGGCGGCGCGACGCTCCGCCGCCTGGATCTACGGGCAGGGTGGGCTCGGCGTCTACGCCGGCGACCTCGTCTTCTACGAGCAGTTCGACGGCGGCGAGATCGCCCCGCGGATCGACGGGGCGCGCTGCCCGATCGCGTTCCTCGCCGGCGCGTACGACTACTCGGCCACCCCCGAGGACGCGCGGCGGCTCGCCTCGCTCGTCCGCGGATCGACCGTCGAGATCATGCCCGACCTCGGTCACTTCCCGATGCTGGAGGACCCCGACCGGTTCCGCGCCTTCTTCGTGCCGGCGCTCGAGCGGATCGCCGCGCGCCGTGAGGACCTGCGATGAGCCCACCCGACCACGAGGTGTACGCCATCCGCTACGCGACCGTGGACCGGCTCGCGAGCGAGAACTTCCACGCGCGCGTCTCGCCGGACGGGCCGATGCCGATGGACTACTTCGTGTGGCTCGTCCGCAGCGGAGGCCGCGCCATCGTCGTCGACACCGGGTTCGCGCAGCCCGCGGCCGACAAGCGCGGGCGCCGCTTGCTTCGATCACCGGCCGACGGGCTCGCGGCGCTCGGCATCGCGGCTTCCGCGGTCGAGGACGTCGTCCTCACGCACCTGCACTACGACCACGCAGGCAACCTGGCGCTGTTCGAGAACGCGCGACTGCACCTCCAGGACGCCGAGATGGCGTATGCGACGGGCCCGGCCATGGCGCACGGGCAGCTCGGTCACGCCTTCGACGCGGAGGACGTCGCGGGGATGGTTCGCCGCGTGTACGCCGGGCGCGTTCGCTTCCACGCGGGCGACGCGACCGTCGCTCCGGGCGTGACCCTCCACCGGATCGGCGGACACACGCGCGGGCTCCAGGTCGTGCGCGTCAGCACGGCGCGCGGCTTCGTCGTCCTCGCGTCCGACGCCACGCACTTCTGGGCGAAC
The DNA here is from genome assembly GCA_036523995.1 of Anaeromyxobacter sp. GTDB lineage: Bacteria > Myxococcota > Myxococcia > Myxococcales > Anaeromyxobacteraceae > Anaeromyxobacter. The sequence goes on along the minus strand of DATDDC010000652.1, from coordinate 1,605 downwards.
CTGGAGCGGCGGAACCCGTTCCCGATCTTCGTGGACCTGCAGGCGATGCTCGACGGGTACGACCGGCTGCTCGAGCTCGCCCCGAGCCTCGACCACGTGATCCCCGGTCACGATCCGCAGGTGCTCACCCGGTTCCCGCGCGTCCCCGGGGAGCACGTCGGGATCGCCTGCCTCCACCAGCCTCCGGTGGGTGGAACCCCACGCTCGTGAAGGAGAAGCCATGACGATCGTTCGCGCCTCCGTCGTCCAGGCCGCCCCCGTTCCCTTCGACAGGGACAGGACGCTCGAGAAGGTCCGCGCCCTCGCCGCCGATGCCGCCGCCGCCAAGGCCCAGCTCGTCGTGTTCCCGGAGGCCTTCGTCTCCGCCTATCCGAAGGGGCTCGACTTCGGCGCCCGCGTCGGGAGCCGCACGCCGGAGGGGCGCGAGGACTTCCGCAGGTACTTCGAGAGCGCCGTCGAGATTCCCGGCCCCGCCGTGGAGCGTCTCGGCAAGGTGGCCCGCGAGAACCGCTTCCACCTCGTCATCGGCGTCATCGAGCGCGATGGCGGGACGCTCTACTGCACCGTGCTCTTCTTCGCGCCGGACGGCACGCTGATGGGTAAGCATCGGAAGTTGATGCCCACCGCGATGGAGCGGCTCATCTGGGGATTCGGGGACGGCTCGACGCTGCCGGTGTTCGACACGCCGCTCGGCAAGGTCGGAGCCGTGATCTGCTGGGAGAACTACTTGCCGCTCCTGCGCACGGCCATGTACGCGAAGGGCGTGCAGATCTACTGCGCGCCGACGGCGGACGATCGCGACACGTGGCCCTCGTCCATGCAGCACGTCGCGCTCGAGGGGCGCTGCTTCGTCCTCTCGGCGGGCCAGTTCACGAGGAGAGGCGACTTCCCCGAGAACTACGCGGCGATCCAGGGGAACGACCCGAAGACGGTGATCGCCCGGGGCGCGAGCTGCATCGTGAGCCCGCTCGGAAAGTTCCTCGCCGGCCCGAACTTCGAGGGAGAGGCCATCCTGTCGGCCGAGCTGGACATGGACGACGTGGTCCGCGGGAAGTTCGACTTCGACGTCACGGGGCATTACGCCCGCCCCGACGTGTTCCGGCTCATCGTCAACGAGGCGCCGGCGCCGGCGGTGACCTTCCGTCGAGCAGCGCTGCGCCCGGACGACGTGGGCGTCGAGCCCGAGCGGACCATGGCGCCGAAGGCCTCCTGATCCCCCGCGCCACGGGTCGAAGGCGGCGCGGCCGTCTGGAACGCATGAGCGGACGCGAGCCGGCGATCCACAGTGGTGGGCCGAGCACCGGCCTGCCGCTGGCCCGTATGTCTCCCGGACGCAGGGAGAGAACCGGGGAAGAGCGGGGAAGCATGGGGAAGCGGATCGCGATTCGAACTGTGCGTCACGACGGGCGAAACGACAGAAAGGCGTGGGCTGTCGCATGGTTAGAGTTCACCCTTCGCGAATGTTCAAATCCCTTTTCCCGCTCCAATCAACCCCCGGTGACCCCAGGGGTTTTCTTTTCGCCGCTCGTCTGGTGACCGCTGGGTGCCCCGGCCTCGTCGAGCACTTTCACCGCGTCCCGCTTCACGTCCGATGACAGGTGCGCG
>DATDDC010000651.1:0-6315 GCA_036523995.1 Anaeromyxobacter sp. | reverse complement strand
CGGCGCTGGCGCTCATCGTGTACGTTCGGCTCGGCTCGGGATCGGGCGAGGTGGCGATGCTCGAGGTGTCGTCCGAGGGTGAAGCGACGACGATCCTCCAGACCAGCGACGGCCCGGTGGTGCTCCTGGCGGAGGAGAACGAATCGTGAGGGCTCGGCGAGGCTTCTTCCTGGCGGCCGCGCTGCTCGCGACGCTCGCCGGAGCGGCCCCCGCGGTCGTCCAGGCCGAGGTGCCCGTCCGCGTCCGGGTCATCAAGGGTTCGCGCCAGGGGCCCGCCGGCGTCGACCCGAAGCTCCAGGACCTCAAGCGCCAGCTCTCCCCGCTCGCCTACGTCCGCTGGGAGCAGGTGGACGAGAAGCGCTACGACCTCGACAAGGGGAAGCCCGCCTTCGTGGACCTGCCCGGCGGAGACACGGTGGGGGTGACGCTGCAGGAGCGGCACGGACAGACCGTCACCATCGAGGTCTCGCTCGCCTCGCGCAACACGCAGTCGCGGCTCACCGTGGAGAAGGGGCAGCGCATCGTGCACCAGGTCACGGCGGAGAAGGGCGGAAGCGCCTTCTTCCTCACCGTGATGGCGTGGCCGAAGTAGGGCGTGGAGCCGCCCGTCACACCAGCTGAAGTCCCGACACGCGTTCGAAGTGACGTCGGTTCCGGGTGATCAGCGGGAGCCCGGTGGCAAGGCACGCTCCGGCGATGAGCGCATCGCGCTGCGCGATCCGCGTACCCCGCTCCTCCAGCACGCGATGGATCTCGGCTGCGCGCGCCGCCGTGAGCGCATCCAGCGGGTGGAGTCGGACTCCGCGGAGCAGCTTCCGAAACGCGTCCTGGGCGCGGCGCGTCCGCAGCCCGCACCAGACCTCGAAAGCCGCGACGGTGGATAGCACCAGCCGCCTGCCTCGGATCAATTCGGCGACCCGCTCCCACTCGCCCCGGCCGTTGAGCAGGTCGGCGACGACGTCGGCGTCGGCCATCACCCGTCCCCCGCGGGCGACGATCACGCCGACCACTCTTCCCGAATCCGGGCCAGCGTCTCGTCGAGGTGCGCGCCTTCCTCCGCAGTCAAAGATCCGCAAACCTCGAGGGCGGCCTCGGCCTCTTCCTCCGTCGGCTCGCGCACACCTCGCTCGAACGCGATCCGCTCGGCGGCGGCGGCCTTCACCACCCGCCTCACCCACGCGGAGGCAGAGAGCCCTTCCGCCCTCGCAGCGCGCTCGATGGCGCTTCGGTCGCCTGCCGCGAGCCGCAGCTCGAACCGCTCGCTTCGAGCCGGGGTGCTGCGACGCTTCTTCCTCATCCGTAAATTGTACGGACATTGGTCTCCACGTGCAATGTCTCTCTCTGGAGGGGCCGTCTCACGGCACCCGCCGGAGCTCGCGCTCGTTGTCCGCGAGCCCCGCGCTCAGGGCCAGCGCATCGTGCACCAGGTCACGGCGGAGAAGGGCGGGAGCGCCTTCTTCCTCACCGTGATGGCGTGGCCGAAGTAGCTCCCGCCGCCTACCCGTATCGATACTGGTAGTGATACAGGTTCCGCCGGCCGAGACCGCGGTCCAGGCGGACGTCGTTCATCACGATTCCATGCACCCGGACGCCGTTCCGGGCGAACTGGCGGAGCGCGTGGAAGATCTCGCGCATCGGGTGCTTCCCGGAACGGATCACGAGCAGGTTCACGCCGGCGTGGCGGCCGACGAGCGCGCCGTCGGTCACGGCGAGCACCGGCGGCGTGTCCACGACCACCACGTCGAAGCGCGAGGCGAGCTCCTGGAGGAGGCGCTGGCAGCGCTCGCTCCCGAGGAGCTCGGCGGGGTTCGGCGGCAGGGTGCCTGTGGTGAGGAGGCGCACGTTCGGAGAGCGCGTGTCGCGCAGCACCTCCCCCACCGGGACTTCACCCGCGATCGCATCGGACAGGCCGCGGCCACGCTCCTGGCCGAAGGCGTGGTGCAGCCGGCCGCGCCGGAGGTCCGCGTCCAGGACGACGACCTGCTTCCCCGCCTCGCCGAGCAGGTGGGCGATGTTCGCCACGACGAACGACTTCCCCACGCCCGGGGCGGGGCCGCCCACGGCCACGATCCCGTTCGGCGCCTCCACGAGGGCGAACTGGATGCTCGTGCGCAGGCTCCGGAGGCTCTCCACGGTGAGGTCGGTCGGCGCCGCATATGCGAGGAGCGGCATGGCCGCGCCTTCCGTGCTCCGCCGCTCGGCGTCCGCCTGGGCCACGCTGTGCGGCACGCTCGCGGTCACGGCGATCCCCGTGGCGCGCTCGAGCGCGTCCGGATCCTCGATTCCCTCGGCGAGAGAGCGGCGCAGGATGGCTGCGGCGACGCCTCCGAGGAGTCCGAGAAACAGGGCGATGGCGAGGACGCGCACCTTCTGCGGGGCGATGGGCTTCACCGGGACGACCGCGGCATCGAGGATGCGGACGTTCCCGATCGTCCCCTCCTTCACGACCTTCAGCTCCTGGGCCTTGTTGAGCACCGTGACGTAGAGCTCGTTCGCGACCTTCACGTCGCGCATGCGCCGCGCGGACTCGAGCTCCGCCTCGGGGAGCTTCCGGAGCCGCCCCTCGATCGCCTCGCGCTCGCTCTCGAGCTGGCGGATCTTGTTCTGCGCAGCCACGAACGCCGGGTGCACCTCCGTGAACCGCTCGCGCAGCGCCGATTGCTCGACGCGCAGCTCCGCCAGCGCCTTCTCGATGTCCGCGAATCGCGTGAGCGAACCCTGCGTCGCGAGCGTCACGTCCACGCTGCCGTGGCGAGCGCGGTAGGTCTCGAGCTCCTTCTCGGCAGCGTCGAGGCTCGCGCGAAGGACCGGGAGCTGGGTCTCCAGGAACGCGAGCGTCTTCTCCGCCTCCGCGCTCTTGCGCTCGACGTTCTGCCGGACGTAGGCGCGCGAGAGGGCGTCGATGATGGCGGCGATCTCACCTGGCGACCCGCCCTCCAGCGAGAGCTGGAGGATCCCGGTCTTCTTGCCCTTCTCCGCGATGCGGATCTCGTCCTGGAGCGAGGCCACGACTTCGTCCTGGCGCAGGCGCGTCACCGTGAACTCGAGCCCGGGACGCGCACGCATGCCGGAGACGAAGAGGGAAACGCCGCGCCCCGCCGCGGGCTTTCCCACCTCGCCCTCGACGAGCGGTGCGCCGCCGGGATCGAGGAGGACGTACCGGTTCCCGTCGCCCGCCAGGAGGACGAAGGGTTTCCCCAGGAGGTCCTCCGGCACCTCGAGCCGGTCCACCGTGACCTGCTCACCGCCCCAGCCCCAGCTCTTCCCGAGGAAGGGGCCCGCGACACCCCCGCGCCTGTGGCGACGCGCGGCCACGTCGCCCACGACCGGGAACCGGCGCGGCTCTGCAACGATGTCGAGGCGCAGCTCGCGCACGACCGCGGCGACGATCGCGCGAGAACGCAGCACCTCCATCTCGGTCTCGGCAGGAGAGATCTGCTCGAACGGGCCGGCCAGATCCGCGAGGAACCCCGTACCGGTCTTCTTGCTCTCCACCTGCACGAGCGCGTCGGTCCGGTAGACCGGAACGGCGAGGAAAGCGTACGCCGCGCCCAAGGCGACGGCGAGGCCCAGGACGGCCGCCACGATCCGCCGACCCTCCGCGATGACATCGAGGTACTCGCGCAGCGAGATCGTCGCCTGGTCCTCGGAAGGAGGCGGCGGGTCGTAAACGACGTTCGGGAGCCGTGGCGCGATCGAGTCCTTCAGGACCTCGAGCGGCGGCGCGTCCCCTTTCCTGGGGGTCATCGGGCAGCCTCCTGAACCGCGGTGACGCCCCGGTTCGCGAGATCGACCGTCTGCCAGAGGCCTTGCACGGTCGGCAATACCTGCGTGACCACGCGGTTCCAGCTCGCGAGCCCGTACGGCGCGACGTACACGACATCGTGCGGCTCGAGCTGGAACTGCACCGCGAGGAGGAGGGCGTCGGCGCTGGAGGCGTCCAGGCGGAAAGCTCGAGGCGCCTCTGGCCGGCCGCGGAACACGTACACCTCTCCGTTCGAGGTGACCGGGTCGAGCCCGGCGGAATCGCCGATCGCCTCCGCCAGGGTCATGCGCCCGCGGGCCATCACCTTCGACGAGGGCTGGCGCACTTCGCCCAGCACGAAGACCTTGTTCTCCTCGCGCGACGGCACGTGTACGACGTCGCCGTCCTCGAGGAGCCAGTTCTGGGAAACGTCACCCTCGTCGTAGAGCGCCTGGAGGTCGAGGCGGTGCGTCTTTCCGCCGCGGGTGAGCGTCACGCCGCGCGGCCATGCGTTCGGGCCGAGCCCCCCCGCCGCGGCGACGGCGTCCTGTACGCGCAGCGGAACGTCCGTGATCGGCAGCGTGGAAGGCTTCACGACGTCGCCCGTGACCTGCACGCGCTTGCCTCGGAACGAGGCGACCCGGACGTCGAGCTGCGGGTTCTCGACGTACTTGCGGAGCCGTTCGGTGAGGAGCGCGCGGATCTCGGGCACGGTCCTTCTCGCGACCTCGACCACGCCGACGTGCGGATAGAACATGGTCCCGTCCGCCTGGACGGTGTTGCCAGCGGTCTCGGCGGTGCGGAACTCGCCGGCCGGTATGGTCAGCTCGGGATGCTCCCAGACGATGACGGAGAGGATGTCCGACGGTGCGACACGGTACTCGTACGCCGGAGCGGACGCGATCGGGTCCTTCGAGCGCGCCCCTGCGGCGCGAACCCGCTCCTCCGCCTGGGCGACGAGGAGCGCCGGAGTGATCTGCACGAGCTCGAGCGCCCCGGCGCCCGGTACCCGGGACCCGGCGGCCGACACCGCGACCGGGGTGCCAGGCGCCAACGATGCACACCCCGAGGCGAGCGCGAGGAGCGCTGCGAGACGCCTCACGAGCTCCTCCAGAACGCGCGGTCGAACTCCGCGAGGCCGCGCTCGATGAGGGCGAGCGAGCGCTCGAAGGCGAGACGCGGCTCTCGGTACGGATCGGGCACGTCGAAATTCGAGAAGCCGCCGAGGCGCCGGATGCGCCCGCGGTACGACGGGGCGAGCGCCATGAGGCTGCGGTGCTGTTCGGAGTCCATCACGAGCACGAGGTCGAAGCGTGAGAGCATCTCGGGCGTGACCCGGCGCGCGCGGTGGCCGGACAGGTCCAAGCCGCGCGCCGCGAGGAGCTCCACGGCGACGGGATCCGCCGGACGGCCCTCGACCGCCCCGAGGCCGGCCGACTCCACCGCGCCCCGCCCGCGCCGCTCGAACCGTGCGCGGAGCAGCGCTTCCGCCATCGGGCTCCGGCAGATGTTGCCGGTACACACCATGAGAACGCGCTCGAGCATTCATTGAGGACGAACGGTAACTCGCCAGCGCGGTGACCCGCCCCGGCCCCCCCGTTTCGTCTCCGAAGGGCGATTTTAGCCGGACATCGCGCCCACACCAATGCCTCTCAGATGGTAGTGGTGCGCCGATGTGACGTCCGTCTGTCCTGTGACGGGTGGCCGGCCGCGACTCCCTCTCGGTCGCCCTGCGCTCCGCGTGTACACTCGCCGCTTGATGCGCTCGCTCGCTCTCGTCTGGATCGCGCTCGCCTTGCCCGCGTGGGCCTTCGGGACCGACCCGAGCTGCGCGTTTCCCGGGCAAATCGGCGTCTACGGCCTCTCCTCGCCGACCGACGAGCTGGCGCGCGTCGCGGAGATCTCGGGAGCGGTGGTTTCTTCATCTCGGCTCATCCGGCGGGCCGGGGATCGTACGGAGACGACGTGCGGCGATGTCGTATTTCCGTGGCCGCCCTTCGCTCGTCCCCGCGTTCAAGCCGAGGAAGCGCGGGACGAAAGTCCCATGTTCCGGACTCTCCCCGTCCAGCTCCTCTCCACCTTCAGCTCCACCTATCCAGCGGGCGACAACGACGGCCTCCTGTGGGCCGGCCGCGGCGTGTCCCAGCTCGCCTCCGCCGGCGTCGGGTTCCGCTGGCGAGCACTCTCCCTCGCGCTCGCGCCGGAGGTGACCTGGTCCGAGAATCGCTTCTTCGACACCGTCCCGTACGGAAGGTCAGGCGCGCAGCGTTTCGGAAACGCCTTCTACGGCAACGGCATCGACCTCCCCCAGCGCTTCGGCGCGGGGCCCTGGGCCGCGTGGGGGCCGGGCCAGAGCTACCTGCGGCTCGATCACTGGAACGTGGCCCTCGGGCTCTCGACCGAGAACCTCTGGATCGGCCCTGGCGTCCGGAGCTCGATCCTGATGTCCAACGCGGGGCCCGGCTTCCCACACGTCTTCCTCGGGACGTCGCGCCCCGCCGACATCTGGATCGGGAACGCCGGGGCGCTCATCTTCTGGGGAAGGCTCGAGCGGACGCCGTACATCGCGG
>DATDDC010000650.1:0-3895 GCA_036523995.1 Anaeromyxobacter sp. | reverse complement strand
GGCGCCGGCGGCCGTGCGCGCCGCGCGCGCGCTCGTCGCCGTCGGGCTCGCCCTCCTCCTCGCCGGCGTGCCGGGGAGCCTCTTCGGGCGCACCGAGCTGACGTTCATGGTCGGTGAAGGAGAGGAGCTCGGGCCCGACGTGCTGCCCGGCGCCGGCACCCTCCGCTTCGGGGAGGTGTCGCTCGCGCCGCGGGGAGAAGGGCCCCTCCTCTCCAAGACCGTCTCCATCGCGGCGCGGCGCGACGGCGGCGAGCCGTTCCGGATCGGGCTCTGGCCGCCGGCGCTCGTGGGGCCCTGGCGCCTCACCGTGCTGCGCTTCGGCTACGCGCCGCCCGTCACCTGGTCGGACGAGTCGGGGCGGCCCCTGGCCGACGGATACGCCATGCTCGGGACCTTCCCCAGCACCGAGGAGGACGCCCGGCTCGTGCATTGGACCCCCGCGCCCGAGCTCATGATGGGCGTCGGCTACTTCCCGCCGGCGCTCGAGGACCTCCTCACGCCGCCCCGATCCGGCGCGCACCTCTTCCTCCGCGCCGAGGAGGCGACGCTCGGCGGTGCGCGGCGGGACCTGCGGGATCCCGAGGCGTACCGCTGGCTCCTCGACGGCCGCCTCGAGGCCCCGGTCTGGTTCGTCCAGGTGTTTCGCGGAAAGGAGAAGCGCTGGGAGGGTCGGCTCCGCGCCGGCGAGGAGGCGCGCTTCCCCGGCGGCGGGGTCCGCATCGGCAAGGACACGGGGCTCTGGGTGGAGATCCAGGCGGTGCGGGACGCGTGGGCCTGGGCGATCATCGCCGGCGCGGCCGCGTTCGCCGCGGGCGGGGCGCTGGGCGTCTCGCGGAGGATCGGGCAGCGGAGTAACGTGTCGCGGGGCACCGGGCATGCGCGCGGGTCGCCCCCTACGTCGAACGTTCATTCACCCAAGGTATGAGCATGACCGAGCTATTACGGAGGATCTTCCTCTCCGACGAGTTCATGCCGCACGGGCACTGCTTCTCCTGGAAGCCGGGGCTCGTCTGGCTGCACGTGACGGCGGACGGGCTCATCGGCACCGCCTACGTCGTCATCTCCCTGACGCTCTGGCGGCTCATCCGGACGATCCGGATCCCGTTCAGTCCGATGGTCCTGGCGTTCGGCATGTTCATCGGCGTCTGCGGCCTCACCCACTACATGGAGATTCTGACGCTCTGGGTGCCGGACTACTGGCTCTCCGGCGCGGTGAAGGCCGTGACCGCCGCCGCATCGGTGGTGACGGGCGCGTACCTCTTCCAGGCGAGGTCGGCCATCGTCGGCGTCGCGAAGGGGGCCGAGCTGGCCGAGCAACGGCGCGTGCAGCTCGCCGACGCCCACACGGAGACCGAGAACGTGGCTCGTCGGCAACAGCGTGCCTTCCGGGCGCTGAGCGAGTGCAGCGACGCGCTCGTGCGGGCCACGGACGAGAAGGCTCTCCTCGACGCCGTGTGCCGCATCTTCGTCCAGGTGGGTGGGTATCTCATGTGCTGGGTGGGCTTCGCCGAGCACGACGAGCGCAAGACGGTGCGGCCGGTCGCGCACGCTGGCCACGAGGATGGATACCTCTCGCACGTCGACGCGGTCTGGGCCGACGTGGAGAGAGGACGCGGCCCGAGCGGCACGGCCATCCGCACCGGCCGTCCGGTCGTGATCGGCGACATCCGCTCGGCGCGCGACTTCGACCTGTGGAGGGACGAGGCGCTGAAGCGGGGGTACGCCTCTCTCGTCGCGCTGCCGCTCATCACCGGAGGCTCGACGCTCGGCGTGCTCCGGATCTACGCGGCCAGGGTCGAAGCCTTCGACGACGAGGAGCTGAGGCTCCTCACGAAGATCGCAGACGACCTCGCCTTCGGGCTCGCAGCGCTGCGGGGACGTGCAGAACGCACCCGGATGATCGCGCAGCTCATGCAGGCCGACCGGATGGCGTCGGTGGGAATGCTCGCCGCCGGGGTGGCGCACGAGATCAACAACCCGCTCTCTTACCTCGCCGCGGCGCTCGACTTCATGGACGGCGAGCTGAAGCGCATCGGGAAGGCGCAGCCCTCTCGCCAGATGGACGAGCTGCTGGAGGCGCTCGCCGAGGCACGCGACGGTGCCAGCCGGGTGAAGCACGTCGTCCGCGACTTGAAGACGTTCTCGCGTGCCGAGGAGAAGCGGCGCAGTCGGGTCGATCTGCGGGCCGTGATCGAGTCGTCGATCAACATCGCATTCAACGAGATCAAGTACCGAGCACGGCTCGTGAAGGACTACGGGAAGGTCCCGCCGGTCCTCGCCAACGAGGCGCGCCTCGGACAGGTCTTCCTGAACCTCCTCATCAATGCGGCGCAGGCCATTCCCGAAGGGCTCGCGGATCAGAACGAGATCCGCGTGATCACGCGGACGGACGACGCGGGGCGCGCCGTCGTCGAGGTGCGGGACTCGGGCTCGGGGATCCCGGCCGAGATCCTGGACCGGATCTTCGACCCGTTCTTCACGACGAAGCCGATCGGCGTCGGAACCGGGCTCGGCCTGTCGATCTGCCACAACATCGTCTCCGGGCTGGGGGGAGAGATCTCGGTGGAGAGCCAGGTCGATCGCGGGTCGGTCTTCCGCGTCGCCCTCCCGGCGGCTTCTGCCGAGGCCGACGTGGAGGTGGCGACGGAGGCAGCGCCCTCGAAGCTCGGCCGCAGGGGCCGCGTGCTCGTCGTCGATGACGAGCCCGCGGTCGGCTCGGCGGTGCGGCGAACCCTGGCGCGCGAGCATGACGTCACCGCGCTGACGCGCGCCGCGGACGCCCGGGATCGGATCGCTCGGGGCGAACGTTTCGACGTGATCCTGTGCGACCTCATGATGCCGGAGATGACGGGGATGGATCTCTACGCCGAGCTCGCGCGCCTCGCGCCGGATCAGGCCGAGCGCATGGTCGTGCTGACCGGTGGTGCATTCACCCCGAAGGCTCAGCAGTTCCTCGACCAGGTCTCCAACGCGCGCGTCGAGAAGCCGTTCGACTCCGTCACCCTGCGGGCCATGGTGCGAAGCTGGGTGGGTCCCTGACGGCAGGGAGCTCGCACGCGCGTCCGGGCGCGTCCGATGCAGCGAACCTCGGCTTCGACGTCGCTGCGTGTCGAAGCGGGGCGCGCCGTCGCCCACCGCGGAAGCTCGCGCCCTCCACTACCTGCTGCCCGAGCTCGGCTCCACCGCCAGCACGTCCACCGTCCCTCGCCGCTCCACCACGCGCGCCGGCCACAGGTGGAACGACCGCATCCAGCGCTCCGCCTGCGCGTCCTCGCCGACGGGCCTGCAGATCCGCAGCGCGGCACGCCGCGCCCACCACTGCATGACCGTCGCGTTCGTGCGGTGCGAGACGCCCCACACGGCGCCCGCGTCGCCGCGCTCGCGCGAGACGAGCGCCGCGTGCCAGACGGCGGGCCAGACCGACCAGTAGTCGCCCGCGATGAGCTGGCAGCGCGCGGCGAGGACGTCGGCGGTGAGGCGGCCGGCCACGCCGTCGAGGTCGGCCCGCACCCTCGCCGGCGAGGGCGCTCCGTAGGCGGCGAGCGCCGCCGCGGGGAGGAGCGCGAGCGCGGCGAGCGCGGAGGGGCGCGCCAGGCGCGGGAGCCGGGCGAGCGGCTCGGCGAGGAGCGACAGCGCGGCGAGGTGCACGAGCACGGCGGACGGCGCGAGGTAGCGCCAGTGGAAGGCGTTCTCCTGGACCCAGCGCAGGGATCCGGCGAAGAGCGCGTAGGCGAGCGCAGCCGCGAGGAGCGCCGCCGCCCGCAGGAGCGCGCCGGGGAGCCGCGGCCGGAGCGGAGGGAGCGAGAGGAGCGCGAGGCCCGCGGCGGCCGCGGCGAGGAGCACCGCGGGCCAGCGACCCGAGCCCTGCCAGGCGTTGGCGAGGAGCGCCCGCCAC
>DATDDC010000649.1:0-3492 GCA_036523995.1 Anaeromyxobacter sp. | reverse complement strand
CCGGCCCGGGGCGCAGCGGTCCTTGCGAGGCGGGCGCCGTCCGCGAACGGCAGCGGCGCAGCAAGGGGGCGGAGCGGTCCCGGCGATGACGGGCGCCGTCCGCGAACAAGCAGCGCCGCACGCAAGGGGGGCGGAGCGGTCCAGGCACGGCAGGCGCCGTCCGCGAACGGCAGCGCAGGGGAAGGCTGCTGGCGGATCGGCTCTCTAGCTCGTCGGGCCCTGCGACTCGGCGGGAGGAGGAGGCGGCGGCTCCGGCTGTCCGCCCTCCTTGGCGAGGCACTCGGGGCAGGTCCCGACGAGCTCGTGGTGGTGTCCCTCGAGCCGGAACCCGTACTTCCCGGCGACCTCGCGCTGCAGGATCTCGAACGCCTCGAACCCGAACTCCACCACCCGGTGGCAGCGCGTGCAGATGAGGTGGTCGTGATGCTCCTGGCCGAACGTCGTCTCGTAGCTCTTCGCGTCGCCCGCGAGGATCGCCGGCTGGAGGATGCCGGCCTCGGCGAGGAGCGGCAGCGTGCGATACACCGTCGCCTTGGAGCCGCGGATCCCGCGCTTCTTGAGGTCCGAGATGAGCTCCTCGATGGGGTAGTGGCCCGTGCGAGCCATCGCCGCCTCGACGATGGCGGCGCGCGCCTCCGTCAGCCGGAGGTCCTTCGCCTCGAGGAATTTCTCGAAGCGCTCGAGAGCCTCGGTCGCGCGACCCTCAGTCGCACCCGCGAGTCCGTCGGCGCGACCCGGTCTCACAGGTGCACACCCTACCGGGCGACTGTCCCAACGTCAACCGCGCCGAAATTTTCACTGCCCAGCGCGGTTCCCAGGGGAGGCCGCGCCGTGGGATCCGGGCTCCGGAACGGTCGGACATGGGCCCGGGTGCGTCGCCCGATGCCCCGGTGGTAAAGGAAGTCACGTGAAGATGCTCCCCCGCGCCGCACGAGCGGCGGCAGTCCTCCTCCCCCTCCTCGCCGCCCCGCTCCTCGCCGCAGCCGCCGACGGCGGCCCCGCGCGCGAGCTCGAGGCCGCGCTCCGCGCCATCGTCGACGGGGGTCCGCTCGCGGGAGCCCGCGCGGGCATCCTCGTCGAGGACGTGGACAGCGGTCAGATCCTCTACGCCAAGGACGCCGACGCGCTCCTCAACCCGGCCTCGAACGTGAAGCTCGTCACCACGGCGGCGGCGCTGGCGCGGCTCGGCCCGGACTACCGCTTCGACACGGAGTTCTACGCGGAGACGGGCTCGCGCGGCCTCTCCCCGCTGAAGGCGCTGTGGGTGCGCGGCACCGGCGATCCGTCGCTCCTCACCGAGCGGCTCTGGGCCATCGCCGGCGACCTCGCGCACCTCGGCATCCGCCGCATCGGCGACCTCGTCGTCGACGAGTCCTTCTTCGACGGGGAGCGGACCGGCCCCGGGTTCGACCAGGAGTCGGGCGACCGGAGCTATCTCGCGCCGAGCGGGGCCGCCTCGCTCAACTGGAACACCGTGGCCGTGTACGTCGCGCCCGCGGACCGGCCCGGGAACAAGGCCCGCGTCGAGGTGGAGCCCCCGAGCGACTACTTCGAGGTCGAGAACCGCACCACCACGGTGGCGGGCGGCCGGCGGCGCGTGACGGTCTCGTCCCAGCCCCACAACGGCAAGCAGCGCATCGTCGTCGAGGGCAAGGTCGCGACCGGCAGCCGGATCCAGGTGGTGTGGCGGAAGATCGACGAGCCCGCGCTCTACCTCGGCCACGCGCTCCGCCGCCTCCTGGAGCTGAGGGGCGTCACCGTGACCGGGCGCGTGAAGGTGGGCCAGGTCCCGGAGGGCGCCCGCCTCGTCCACGTCGCCCAGTCCGAGTCGCTCGCGGAGATCGTGCGGCGGCTCAACAAGACCTCGAACAACTTCGTGGCGGAGCAGCTCCTCCGGACGCTCGGCGCAGTGGTGAAGGGCGCTCCCGGCTCCTGGGCGAAGGGCATCGCCGCCGCCGAGGAGTTCCTGGCCGAGATCGGCGTGCCGCGCGGCGCCTACGTCATGAAGAACGGCTCGGGGCTCAACGACACGAACCGCTTCAGCGCCAAGCAGCTCGTGACCGTGCTCCGCGCCATGTGGGCGCGCTTCCCGCTCCAGTCCGAGTACGTGACCTCGCTGCCCGTGGCGGGGCGGGACGGGACCATCCGCTTCCGCATGGAAGGGAGCGAGGCCGAGGGGCGGCTCCGCGCCAAGACCGGCACGCTCGAGCACGTGACGAGCCTCTCCGGCTACGTGCAGACGGCGGGCGGGAAGACGCTCGCCTTCGCCGTGCTCGTGAACGACTTCGCCGGCCGGCCGGCCACCGTCGTCCGCTCCGTCGACGCCATCGGGACCGCGCTCGCCGCGAGCGGCGGGAAGCCGGGCGCCCTCGGCGCGGCCATCGCGCTCGCCCGCGGGGGGCCCGCGGCGACGACGGCGGCCACGCCGGCGGACCTCGCCGCGGCGGTGAAGACCTACTACGCCCTGGGCCGCTCGGCCGACCGGCGGAACCTGCACCTCCTCCGCTCCGCGCTGCGCGCCGAGAGCGAGCCCGCGCTGCGGCTCGCCATCGCGGAGTGCGTCTACCTCTCCGACCCGGACGGCGACACGTCGCGCCGGACCTTCCTCGAGGCGGTGCCCGCCGATCCGCAGGTCCTCGGCAGGCTGTGGGCGGCGGCCCAGGGCGAGGAGAAGCCGCCGGTCCTGCCGTCGCTCGAGGACCTCGCGGCGGAGGGAACCCCGGACGCGCTCGCCAAGCTCGTGGGCGTGGCCCCGGCGGCGGCGCTCGACGGGAAGCTCGCCTCCGCCATCGCCGCCCTCCTGGCCGAGGTCGCCGAGAGCGTGCCGGAGGAGCTCGTCGCCGCTTTGCGCGCCGCTCCCGCCGCCGCGCAGGAGGCGGCGGTGGGCGCCCTCGGCGCCGGCCTGTCGCGCTCGAAGGATCGCGAGCACCCCTTCCCGGCCGCGCTCGCGGAGCTGGGCAAGAAGGAGGACGACACGGGCGCGTTCGCTCGAGCGCTCGCGCCGAGGATCGACCAGGCCATCGCGGCGAGCGTCGCCGCGCGCGCCGCGCCGACGCTCGTACCCGCGAGCGGGACGTTGCCGGCGAGCGCGGGGAGATGACGCGCGCCGCCGCCTCCTCCGCGAGGCGGGCTTGCGCTGTCAGATGGCGCTGCTACCTTCGCGACCTCGCCGCCTGCGGTCTACGCAGGCCACACAAGGAGCTGCATCATGGTGAACAAGGTCATCCTCGTCGGGAACCTCGGAAAGGATCCCGAGGTCCGGTACACCTCCGGCGGGCAGGCCGTCGCGAACCTGCGCATCGCCACCTCCCGCTCCTGGACCGACAAGCAGTCGGGACAGCGCAAGGAGGAGACGGAGTGGCACGACGTGGAGGTGTGGGGGAAGCAGGCGGAGCAGTGCGGCGAGTACCTCGCGAAGGGGCGTCAGGTCTACGTCGAGGGGCGGCTCAAGACGGACAAGTGGCAGGACAAGCAGTCCGGGCAGGAGCGGTC
>DATDDC010000648.1:0-3006 GCA_036523995.1 Anaeromyxobacter sp. | reverse complement strand
CACGGAGCGCGAGAAGGCCGAGGGGCACCTCAAGGCCGGCGCGCCGCGCGTGCTCATCTCGGCGCCGGCCAAGGGACCGGACATCACGGTCGCCTACGGCATCAACCACCAGCAGCTCGACAAGGCGAAGCACAAGATCATCTCGAACGCGTCGTGCACGACGAACTGCCTGACGCCGGTCGCGAAGGTGCTGCTCGAGAGCTTCGGCATCAAGCGCGGCCTCATGACGACCATCCACTCGTACACGAACGACCAGAACCTGCTCGACCTGCCGCACAAGGACCTGCGCCGGGCGCGGGCCGCGGCGCTGTCCATGATCCCGGCCACGACCGGCTCCGCGAAGGCCGTCGCCGAGGTCATCCCCCAGCTCAAGGGCAAGCTCCACGGCACCGCCGTGCGCGTCCCCACGCCGAACGTGTCGCTCGTGGACCTCACCGTCGAGATGGAGAAGCCCGCCTCGGCGGAGGAGATCAACGCCGCGTTCCGGAAGGCCGCGGAGGGCTCGCTGAAGGGCGTGCTCAAGTACTCCGACGAGCCCACCGTGTCGGTGGACTACAACCACGACCCGCACTCGTCCATCTTCGACGCGACGAGCACCTTCGTCATCGACGGCAACTTCGCGAAGGTCTTCGCCTGGTACGACAACGAGTGGGGCTTCTCGAACCGCATGGTCGACGTGGCCAGGGTCCTGACGAAGTAGCGGCCATGGCGCTCAAGACCATCGACGCCCTCGACCTCGCGGGGAAGCGCGTCTTCATCCGCGTGGACTTCAACGTCCCGCTGGACGGCGGCAAGGTGACGGACGACGCGCGCATCCGCGCAGCGCTCCCCACCATCCAGCACGCCGTCAAGGCCAAGGCGAAGGTGATCCTGGCCTCGCACCTCGGGCGCCCGAAGGGGAAGCCCGAGGACCGCGAGAAGCTCTCCCTCGAGCCCGCGGCGGAGCGGCTCTCCGAGCTCCTCCGCCAGGACGTGATCCTCGCCGACGACTGCGTGGGCGACGGCGTGAAGAAGCTCGTCCGCGATCTCAAGGAGGGGCACGTGCTCCTCCTCGAGAACCTCCGCTTCCATCCGGAGGAGGAGAAGAACGACGAGAACTTCGCGAAGGAGCTCGCCTCGCTCGCCGACGTGTGGGTGATGGACGCGTTCGGCACCGCCCACCGCGCCCACGCCTCCACCGCGGGCATGGCGAGGTTCGTCAAGGAGAAGGCGGCCGGCTTCCTCGTCCGGAAGGAGCTCGACTACCTGGGCAAGGCGCTCGGCTCGCCGGCGCGGCCCTTCGTGGCGGTGGTGGGCGGCGCCAAGGTCTCGGACAAGATCAAGGTCCTCGAGAACCTCATCGCCAAGTCGGACGCGGTGCTCGTCGGCGGCGCCATGGCCTACACCTTCCTCGCGGCGGAGGACGTCGCCGTGGGGAAGAGCCTCGTCGAGAAGGACAAGCTCGACCTGGCGCGGCAGATCCTGGAGCGCGCGGCGGCGAAGAAGGTCGACCTCCTCCTCCCCGCCGATCACATCTGCGGCGCCGAGCCCAAGGAGACCGCGAAGCGCGTCGTCGTGGACGATCGCGCCATCCCGCCCGACCTCATGGGGCTCGACATCGGGCCGAAGACGCTCGCTCGCTACCGCCAGCGCATCCTCGCCGCCAAGACGGTGTTCTGGAACGGGCCCATGGGCCTCTTCGAGCAGAAGCCCTGGTCCGAGGGCACGTTCGGCGTGGCCAGGGCCATGGCGGAGACCTCCGCCGTCACCGTCGTGGGCGGCGGCGACAGCGCGGCGGCGGTGGAGCAGGCGGGGCTCGTCGCGAAGATGAAGCACGTCTCCACGGGCGGCGGCGCCTCGCTCGAGTTCATCGAGGGGCGCGAGCTGCCGGGCATCCAGGCCCTCGAGGATTGACGAGTGACCATGGCTCGAAAGAAGTTCGTCTGCGGCAACTGGAAGATGCACAGGACCGTCCCCGAGGCGCTCGCGCTCGTGAAGGAGGTGCGCGAGGGGCTCGGCGACGCCGCGGGAAAGGTGCAGGTCGCGGTCGCGCCCCCCTTCACGGCGCTCCACGCGGTAGCCCAGGCCCTGCGCGGCGGGCCCGTCGAGCTCGCCGCCCAGGACGTGCACTGGGAGGTGCAGGGCGCCTTCACCGGAGAGGTCTCGGCGCCCATGCTGGCCGACGCGGGTTGCCGGCACTGCATCGTGGGCCACAGCGAGCGGCGCCAGCTCTTCGGAGAGACCGACGAGACCGTCCGCAAGAAGGTGGGCGCGGTGCTCATGGCGGGGATGCTGCCCGTCGTCTGCGTGGGCGAGACGCTCCAGGAGCGCGAGGCGAACCGGACGCTCGAGGTCGTGGAGCGGCAGGTGCGGGCCGCCCTCGGCGGGCTCGCGGCGCAGCTCTCCGCCATCACCGTCGCCTACGAGCCGGTGTGGGCCATCGGCACGGGGAAGACCGCCACCTCCGCCCAGGCGCAGGAGGTCCACGCGGCCATCCGCAAGATCCTGCGCGAGCTGGGCGGCTCCCAGGGCGACGCCGTGCGCATCCAGTACGGCGGCTCGGTGAAGCCCGAGAACGCGGCCGAGCTCATGGCCCAGCCGGACGTCGACGGCGCCCTCGTCGGCGGCGCCAGCCTCAAGGCCAAGGACTTCGTCGCCATCGTGAAAGGTGCGCTCCGTTGATCACGCTCGTCACCATCCTGCACGTCGTCGTCTGCATCTTCCTCATCCTCGTGATCCTGCTCCAGGCCGGAAAGGGCGGGGGCATGGGGGCGGCCTTCGGCGGCGCCGGCGCGCAGACCGTCTTCGGCGGCCGCGGCGCGCAGACCTTCCTCGGCAAGGTCACGAGCGTCTCGGCGGGCATCTTCATGCTCACCTCGCTCACGCTCGCCTACCAGGCCTCGAAGTCGGGCTCGGAGGTCGGCGCCGCCCCGGTCCGCTCCGCCCCGGGCCAGCCCGGTCCCGTGGAGCCCGGGCCCGCGCTGCCGGGGCAGCCCCAGCCCGGCGGGCCGGCGCCCGGTCCGGCGC
>DATDDC010000647.1:0-2021 GCA_036523995.1 Anaeromyxobacter sp. | reverse complement strand
GGGCGAGCGCGACGCCGCCGCTCTGCGGGCCCGCGCCCGGGAGCGGCTCGCCGCCGCGGACGCGCGGGTCGACTACGTCGAGATCGTCCACCCCGAGAGCCTCGCCCCCGTGGACCGGGCCGAGCCCGGCTCCGTGATGCTCGTCGCTGCCTTCGTGGGCCGGACGCGCCTCATCGACAACGTGCGCCTGCCATGAAGGGGAAGGGCGGGGGCGGGAAGAAGGCCGCCGAGGGCGAGAAGCTCGTGGCGACGAACCGCCGCGCGCGCTTCGACTACCAGATCGAGGACGCCTGGGAGGCGGGGCTCGTCCTCACCGGGAGCGAGGTGAAGTCGCTCCGCGAAGGCAACGTCAACCTCTCCGACGCCTACGCCCAGCCGCGCGGCGACGAGCTCTTCCTCCTGAACTGCCGCATCGGCGAGTACAAGCAGGCCTCCTACCTCGGGCACGCGCCGCTCCGCGACCGGAAGCTCCTCCTCAGGCGCGCGGAGATCGATCGCATCCGCGGCAAGGTCGAGCAGCGCGGCTACACGCTCGTGCCGCTGCGCGTCTACTTCAAGGAAGGGTGGGCGAAGGTCGAGCTCGGCCTCGGCAAGGGCCGCGCGCACGAGGACCGACGCGAGGCGATCGCCGAGCGCGAGTCTCGCCGCGAGATGGACCGCGCCATCTCCCGGGCGAAGCGCCGTTCCTAGGGCACACAGGCGCCTACACGCCCTGGCCGCCGGCGCCGGTTCCACTGCGAGCGTAGGCGCCCCGGACGAAGCTGCGCTCGAACGGCGCAGCCCCGGCCGCGTCTTCCCGGCGAGTGGACCCGCTCCCTCCGCGGGGGGACGTGCAATCCATCGATGGGGCGGCGCTCCCCATGGCCTCACCGCTTCTGCTAGCGTCGGTCTCGAGTGTTCGACCGTCTGATCCTGACGGAAGAGCTCGCCGATTGCCGCGGCGAGGTGATCGCCGTGCGCGGCACCGTCCTGTCGCCGCAATCCATTGCCGAGGCCGCCTCCCGCGCGCCGGTCCTGCCGCGCCGCCTGCTCTCGGACACGTCGCTCGCGAGCGACGTCGACATGCCGCTCGACGATCCTCGCTACCGCTTCCTCTTCCAGGGGCCGGGCGTGCGCGACGCGGTGGCGAGCGTGCTCCTCGCCATGGCCCTCCCGGTCTCGCTGTTCGAGGAGCTGCTCGCCCTGCGCCGGGCCGGCTCGCCGATCCACGGCCACGCCTTCGCCACGGCGGCGGTCGCGGTGCGGATGCTCCTCGGCGTGGTCGGCCAGGCGCGCGGCGTCCCCGAGCTCGCCGCGGCGGCGCTCGTGCACGACCTCGGCATGCGCCACGTGCCGCCGCAGCTGTCGGGGAACCGCGACCGGCTGGGCCGGGACGAGGCCGCGCGCGTGGCGGCGCACCCGCTCCTCGGCGCCTACCACGTGGCGCGGGCGCTCGGGTCCCACCCCGCCGTCCAGGCGGCGCTCGGCCATCACTGGCGGTGTGGACAGGGGTATCCGACGCTCGGCTCGACGCCCTCGCGGTCGATGGAGGTCGTCTCCATCGCGAGCGCCTTCGCGGCGCTCACGCAGCCCCGCCCCTTCCGCTCCGGCGCCTACGACGCCCGCGGCGCCGCCGACGTGCTCGTGGCCGAGGCCCAGGCCGGCCAGGCCGACGCCAACACGGTGAAGCTGCTCGTCCACGCGCTCCGCGGCGGCGCCGGCGATCCGCGCGAGGTCCGCTTCGGCCGGGAGCGCGACGGGCACGGGCCGGAGGAGAACCGGCACGTCCACATCGCCGCGCCGGCCCGAAGTCCCGTGTGATCCACGCCGGCGCCCCGTGGTTCGTAGTTCGTGGTTCGTGGGCGCGTGAAACGTCGAACCGTGGACGTGGGACGCGGAACGTGAAACGGCCGCGTTTCCCCTGAGGCGCGACCCGCCTCACAGCGGCACCCGGTTCCCGTGATGCCCAACGTCCCCGCCGCCGCTGTGAGCGTGATGTCCGGCGCCTTGCGGCGCCTCTAGTGGGGGGAGAACTCTCCCCC
>DATDDC010000646.1:0-9291 GCA_036523995.1 Anaeromyxobacter sp. | reverse complement strand
CGTACCTCTACGAGCTCTTCTCCGATCCGCTGGTGGTGACTGCGCCGTTCGGCCCGTTCCGCAAGCTCCTCGCCAAGATCATCTCGAAGACCCGCGCGCCCTCCTCGGCGGAGAAGTACGCGCTCATCGGAGGGAAGTCGCCGCTCGTGGAGGGCACCGAGGCGCAGGCGCGCGCGCTGGCGAGTGCGCTCGGGCCCGGCTTCACCTGCCACCTCGCCATGCGCTGCGGGCACCCCAGCACGGAGGAGGGCGTGCGCGGGGCCCTCGCCGCCGGCGCCGATCGCGCCGTGGCCCTCCCCCTCTATCCGCAGTACGCGAACGCGACCACGAAGTCCTCGCTCCTCGAGCTCCGGCGGCTCTGGCCGAGGGAGCGGCCCCTCGCCGAGATCTGCACCTGGCACGACCACGAGGGCTACCTCGACGCGTCGGCGGCGGCGCTGCGCGAGGCGCTCGCGAAGGTCCCCCCCGAGCTGTCGGACCGGGTGCTCGTCGTCTTCAGCGCGCACGGCCTCCCCATGAGCCAGGTGAGGAAGGGCGATCCCTATCCGCGCTACGTCGACATCTCCGCCCGCGAGACCGCCCGCCGCGCCGGCCCCGGCGCGAAGTCGTACCGGGTCACGTACCAGAGCCGCGTCGGCCCGGCGAAGTGGCTCGGCCCCGACACCGTCGAGTTCCTCCGGGCGAACGCGCGGGACCGGGCCGTCGTGACGGTGCCCGTCGCCTTCGTCTCGGAGCACCTCGAGACGCTCTACGACCTCGACATCCTCGCCAGGGAGGCGGCGGAGAAGGGCGGCGCGAGCCTCTACCTGCGCGTGCCGGCCCTCGGCGTCCGCCCCGACTTCGTGGCGGCGCTCGCGGACGTCGTGCGCCGCGGCATCGCCGGCCAGCCGGGCTTTCCCGCGGCGGCGGCGGTCACCGGTTAGCCGCCCTCGATCCTCACCCTCCGCGTGCGCGGGAGGCCCACGGCAGGGGCCCTCCCGGGAGGCTTGACCGCCTCGACAGTAATAGATATATCGATGAGCCAACGAGAGCCGTCGCAGACCGTCGACGGCAGGAGGCCTGCCATGGGACCCTGGTCGCACCTTCGCCCGTTCTCCGACGAGGCGCGCTTCTTCGGCGGACGCGGCCGCCACCGCGGCCGCGGGCGCGAGGGAGGCCGCCACGGCGAGGGCGGCGGCCCTCCCGGCGGCGGGAACCCCTGGGGCGGCAATCCCTGGGGCGGGAACCCCTTCTGGCGCTTCTTCCACCGCGGGCCGCGGGCGCGGCGGGGCGACGTCCGCGCGGGCATCCTCGCCCTCCTCGCGGAGCAGCCGCGCAACGGCTACCAGATCATGCAGGAGCTGGAGCAGCGGAGCGGAGGCCAGTGGCGGCCCAGCCCGGGCTCGGTGTACCCGGCGCTCCAGCAGCTCGAGGACGAGGGGCTGGTGCGCGCCGAGGAGAGCGGCGGCGGCCGTGTCTTCCAGCTCACGGAGAGCGGCCGCGCCTACGTGAAGGAGCACGCGGACGAGGTCGGCGCTCCCTGGGACGCGCTCCGCTCCGCCGCGGGCGACGAGGTGATGGACCTGCTCGGCCTGTGCCGCCAGCTCGGCGTCGCCGCGGTGCAGGTGGCGCACGCGGGGAACGCGGCGCAGATCGCCCAGGCGCGCAAGGTGATCGGCGATGCGCGGCGCGCGCTCTATCGGCTCCTGGCCGAGGAGGCGCCGGAGGACGCGGAGTGAGCGCGGGCCGGGCGCGCCTCGCCCGTCCCGCGGTCAGCGCGACGCGGCCAGGGCGCGGTTGAGCCGCTGCAGCACCCGCTTCAGCACCTCGCTCGAGGGGTGCGTCTCGAGCGTGGCGAGCACGAGCTGGCGCGCCTCCGCGACCTCCCCGGCGAGCTCCCCGGCGAGCGCGAGCACGGCGGTGGCGCGCGGGTGGGAGGGCTCGAGCTGGAGCGCCTTCTTGGCGCTCTTCCTCGCCTCGGCGGCGCGCTCCGACCGCGGCAGCACCGGGTCGAACAGCTCCGCGAAGCCGAGCATGGCGTGGTACTCGGGCTCGCGCGGGTTCCGCTCCACCGCCGCGCCGAGCGCCGACACGGCCTCCGCGTTCCGCCGCATGAGGAGGGCGCGCTCGCCCCGCTTGAGCGCGATCTCCGCGTCCACGTCGATGGCGGGGCGGCGGACGCCGGCGAGCTCGATCTTCGCCACGAGGAACGCCAGGTACGCGCGCCGCTTCTCCTCGTTCGAGAGCACCTTGAACGCGGCGGTCACCTTGTCCTGCACCGCGGCGAGCAAATCCTCGAGGTCGCCCACCTCGTACTCGGCGAAGCTGTCCGGGTTGAAGCGGCTCGCCACCTCGTGGTACGCGCGCTCCACCTCCTGGCCGTCGGCGGCGATGTCGACGCCGAGCGCGCGGAAGTAGGTCCCGGGCAGCATCTGGAGCGCGGCCTGGCGCAGCGCCTCCGCGCGATCCGTCGGCAAGGGCTTCTTCTTCCGCGGCGGCGGCTTGCCGTAGACGTCGGCCCCCTGGGCCGCCTCGTCCCGGAAGGCGACGGCGCCGATGAGCGAGAGGAACCACAGGAGCGAGAGCGACTCCTTCAGGTCCTTGGCGGAGTCGAGGACCTGGCGCGTGGTGGCGCGACCCTCGAGCCCGAGCGCGAGGCGCAGGTCCGTGGCGGAGAGGCCGGTCGCCGGCAGGAGCTGCTGGAACTCGCCGGTCCTCACCGGATAGGCGTTCATGACCGCCTTGAGCGCGCCGGCGAAGTGCTTCACCGGCACCCCCGCCCGCGCGCCCTCGAGCACGGCCTCGAGCGGCAGGATCTCGACGGGATGGACCTCGGAAGCGAACTCCGCGCCGGAGTGGAACCTCCAGCGCCCGTCCCTCTGGGCGATGACGCGCACCACCATGGCCTCGAGGTGCGCGCGGAGCGCCGCCTGCAACGGCTCGCCCGGCTCGAGCACGCCGGCCGCGATGAGCGCCGCGCCCGGCGAGAGGCCGCTCGCCATGCCCTCGAGGGCGGTGGCCCGCGCGGCGGGGTCCAGCCGCGCGCTCGAGGACATCCAGCCGATGAGCGAGTCGGCCGGGTCGTTCGACTGGAAGGCGACGGGCACGCCGCGCAGGAAGAGCAGCCTCCGCTCCCTGCCGCCCTCGTCCAGGAGCAGCAGGATCCCCTCGGAGAAGGCGCGCCAGATCTGGTGGACGAGGCGCGCGATGAGGCCCGGCTTCACGTCGCCCTGCGCGGAGGGCGCGCGCGACAGGACGAGCGCCGCGCCGCGCAGGACCGGCCGGGTGCGGTGCACGAGCTGGTGGACCTTCTCGAGCAGCTCCTTCTTCGTGGGATCGGCGACGTAGGCGTTCGCCTTCATGGGCAGGACCGCGTTCAGCCCGCGAGCCTTGCCGAGGTGCTCCTTGTCGACCACCACCACCACGGCGCGCGGATCCGCGTCGCGGAGGCGCTGCACGAGCGAGCTTCCCGCCGCGCCGCCGAGGTCGGCGGCCACCACCACGACGGAGGGGCGCTCGGCCGCGTAGAGCTCGTAGGCCTGCTGCTCCTCCTCCGCGAGGAGGACGTGGAACCCTGCCGCGGTGAGGGTCTGGGCCACGAACTCGCGGGTGGGGCCGTGCCCTTCCGCGAGCAGGATGCTTCTCACTCTCCGATTCTACGTGCGTCGCCGGCGAAAGACGACCACCGGCCGCGCGACCCCGATGCTATGCTCCGGCGACGCCCGCGCCATGAAGGACGTCCTGCACCGCCGCCACCGCGCTGCGCTCACCCGCTTCGTCGCCCCGGCGGGTCCCGGCGCCTCGCTCGCCCGCCCCGTCCTGCTCGCCTTCGACTACGACGGGGTCCTCGCGCCGCTCGTGAAGAAGCCGTCCGGGGCGTGCATGCGCCCGCGCACCCGCGCCCTGCTGGCGCGGCTCATCCGCCACTACCCCGTCGCCGTCGTGTCCGGGCGGGCCTGGAAGGACGTGGCCACGTTCCTCGACGGCCTGCGGCCTACCATCGTCGGCAACCACGGCTTCGAGCTCGGCCGGCCGGCCCGGGTGCCAGCCTCCACGCTGCGCCGGGTCCGCTCCTGGCGGCGGCGGCTCGAGCGGGCCCTCGCCGGCGTGGAGGGCGTCACCTTCGAGGACAAGCGGTCCACCCTCGCGGTCCACTACAGTCTCTCTCGCGCCTGGCGGCGCGCGGAGCGAGCCGTGTACGAGGCCGCGAACCAGCTCCACGGGACCCGGCTCATCCCGGGCAAGAAGGTGCTGAACGTGCTCCCCCACGGCTCCCCGTCCAAGGGGGACGCCGTGCGCGCGCTCGTCGCCCAGCTCGGCTGCGAGGGCGCCGTCTACGTCGGCGACGACGTGACGGACGAGGACGCCTTCGCGGTCGGCGCGCCGCTCGTCTTCGGCGTGCACGTGGGGAAGGGCCCCTCGCTCGCGCCCTGGCGCGTCGCCGAGCAGCGCGACGTCGATCGGCTCCTCCAGGTGCTCATCGAGGCGCGCGCCGGACGGCGGGGGCGCGCGTGACGGCGCAGCGCCGCCCGCCCGCCGCCGGCCAGACCGGCGACCTCTTCACGGAGCGCGCCCTGCCGCGGCCCTGGTCCGTGGGGGAGCTCACGCGCGCGCTCCGCAACGCGCTCGAGCCGAAGTTCCGCGACGTCTGGGTGGCCGGCGAGATCGCGAACCTCCGGGTGCAGGCGAACGGCCACGTCTACTTCTCGCTCAAGGACGACGAGGCGACGCTCGGCGCCGTGCTGTGGGCCTCGCAGGCGCGCAAGGCCAAGCTCGAGCCCAGGGAGGGCCAGGAGGTCCTGGCGCGCGGCTTCGTCGAGATCTACCCGCCGCACGGGAAGTACCAGCTCGTCGTCCAGGAGATCGAGCCGCGCGGGGCGGGCGCCATGGCCGTCCTCCTCCAGCAGGTGAAGGAGCGGCTCCAGGCCGACGGCCTCCTCGATCCGGCCCGCAAGCGCGCGCTGCCGTTCCTGCCGCGCCGCATCGGCGTCGCCACGAGCCCCACCGGCGCCGCGCTGCGCGACTTCCTGCGCGTCGTCCACGGGCGCTTTCCGTCGCTCCCGGTGCTCGTGGCGCCGTGCCGGGTGCAGGGCGAGGGCGCGGCGTCCACCGTCGTCTCCGCGGTGCGCGCCCTCTGCCGCGCCGGCGTGGACGTCGTCGTCGTCACGCGCGGCGGCGGCTCGCAGGAGGAGCTCGCCGCCTTCAACGACGAGCGGCTCGCCCGCGTCATCGCGGCCTGCCCGGTGCCGGTGGTCTCGGCCGTGGGCCACGAGGTGGACGTCACCGTCTCCGACCTCGTCGCCGACGTGCGCGCCGCCACGCCCACGCACGCCGCACAGCTCGTCGCCCCGGTGCGGGACGAGCTCCTGGCGCGCATCGCCTCCCTGCGGGCGCGGGCGGAGCGGGCCGTGGCCGCCGCCGTGGAATCGCGCCGCCGCGAGGTGCGCGCCCTCCGCGCGGAGCTGTCCGATCCGGCGCACATCCTCTCCCGGGCGCGGCATCGCCTCGACGACCTCCTCCAGCGCGCCGCGGCCGCGACCCTCGGTCCCCGCCGGCGCGATCGCGAGGGCCTCGACCGGCTGCGCGCCCGGCTCGCCCGGCAGGAGCCGCGCAGGCGCGTGCGAGAGGTGCTCGCCCGCATGGAGGCGGCCACTCGCCGCCTCGGCACCTGGCAGGCGGCGTACTTCCGCAAGGAGGGCCTGCGCCTCGAGCGGCTCCAGTCGCGCCTCGAGCCCGCGAACGTGGCGAAGCTCCTGCGCCGCGGCTTCGCGGTCGTCCTGCGGGACGGGCACCTCGTGACCGAAAGCGTGCAGGTGGCGCCGGATGACGCGGTGCGCATCGCGCTGGCGCGCGGATGGCTCGATGCTCGCATAACGGACGTCGACGCAGGTCAAGATCCGTTGCCAGGTCGTGAAAAACCCGGAGGGGACGGAAAAGGGTCTGCCTCCGGAGGGTCGGCGGTTGACCCCTTTTTTCGGCGTCGTTAATTAGAAATCTCCGGAGGTCGCGTGGGGCAGCCGAACGAGCGAGAGGCGCAGGTCCCAGGAGAGTCCTACGACGCCATCGTGGCGCGCCTCGAGCGCCTCGTCTCGGAGCTCGAGTCCGGCCAGCTCACGCTGGAGCAGGCGATCGAGAAGTTCGCGGAGGGCGTGCGCCTGCACAAGGACGCCTCGAAGAAGCTCGATGAGGCGGAGCGCCGCGTCGAGATGCTCGTGCGCGGCGCCGACGGCGAGGACGACACCGTTCCCCTCCCGACCGAGGGCGGACGAGGGCCTTGACGGGAACCTACATGTCCGCCAACGGGCGCCCGAGGAAGCCGAAGGTCATCATCGTCGACGACGACCGCGACACGCGCGAGATGCTGACGCTCGCGCTCGAGCTCGAGAACTTCGAGGTGGGCCAGGCGGCGAACGGCCTCCGGCTCATCTCGGCCATGCACGTGGATCGGCCGGACGTGATCCTCCTCGACGTGATGATGAGCTGGATCGACGGCTTCGAGCTGTGCCGGGCCATCAAGAAGAACCCGACGTTCGGCGACATCCCGGTCATCTTCATCTCGGCGAGGAAGAGCGTCGAGGACGAGCGCGCCGGCCTCGCGGCGGGGGCGGTGGATTACTTCCCGAAGCCGCTCGACATGGATCGGCTCGTGGCGCGCATCCGGCAGATACTCGACGAGCGCGCCGGGGCGGTTCCGGCTCCCGCATGACCGTGCAGAGGTTGCGACCGTCGCGCCGGCCCTCGACGAGCGAAGGGCAGATCCGGCCCGGCGCGCGGGTGCGATCACCCGACTCCATGTGCTAAAAGGTGGGCCCCTTGGGCTCGCCCTTTCCCATCGAGCCGTATCTCGCCTCCGTCGCGTCGCGCGTCGAGCCCAGGCTCGCGGCGCTCGCCGGCGAGCGCGCGGGCAGGGGGCCGGCGCGGCTCGTGGAGGCGGTTCGCTACGCGCTCCTCGGCGGCGGGAAGCGGATCCGCCCCGCGCTCGTCCTCGCCTCCTGCGAGGCGCACGGCGGGGACGCCTCGGACGACTCGCTCGCCATGCGCTTCGCGGTGGCGCTCGAGGCCATCCACACGTACTCGCTCGTCCACGACGACCTGCCCTCCATGGACGACGACGACCTCCGCCGGGGCCGGCCCACCGTACACCGGGCCTTCGACGAGGCCACCGCCGTCCTCGTGGGCGATGCCCTCCAGTCGCTCGCCTTCGATCACCTCCTCGCCTCGCGCGATGCGCGCGCGGGCGAGCTGGGGCGGCTCCTCGCGCGGAACGCCTACCTCATGGTCGAGGGCCAGGCGCGCGACATCGCCGGGGAGGGCGCCCGGCTCGGCGAGCCCGAGGTCATGGAGCTCATGCGCACGAAGACGGGCGCGCTCCTCGCGGCGGCGGTCGCGGGCGGGGCGCTCGCGGCCGGCGCCTCGGCGGAGGCGGTCTACCCCTGGGGGCTGAAGCTCGGCCTCGCCTTCCAGATCGCCGACGACCTCCTCGACCTCACCGCGGACACCCATACCCTCGGCAAGCGCGCCGGGAAGGACGCCGAGGCGGGGAAGTCCACGCTCCCGGCCATCGTGGGCGTGCCGGAGGCGCGCCGCCGCGCCGAGGCCCTCGTGGACGAGGCGCTCGGATTCACCGCGCCCCTCGGGGCCAAGGCCGACGCGCTCCGGGGGCTGGCGCGCTACGTCCTGTCGCGCAAGAAGTAGGCACGGAGGCTCGCATGTCTCGGCTCTTGGATCGGATCGACTCGCCCGGCGACCTGAAGGCCGTCGCCGTGGAGGAGCTGCCGAAGCTCTGCCAGGAGATCCGCGAGGAGATCATCCAGACCTGCGCCAAGAACGGCGGCCACCTCGGCTCGTCGCTCGGCGCGGTGGAGCTGAACGTCGCGCTCCACTACGTGTTCGAGACGCCGAGGGACAAGCTCGTCTGGGACGTCGGCCACCAGGCCTACGCGCACAAGCTCCTCACCGGCCGCCGCGAGGAGTTCCGGACCATCCGGCTCCCGGGCGGCCTCGCCGGGTTCCCCGAGCGCCACGAGTCCGCGCACGACGCCTTCGGCGTGGGCCACGCCTCCACCGCCATCAGCGCCGCGCTCGGGATGATCGAGGGCATGCGGCTGCGCGGGGAGCCGGGCAAGGTGGTCGCGATCGTGGGCGACGGCGCCATGACCGGGGGCATCGCCTTCGAGGGGCTCAACCAGGTCGGCTACCTGCAGCGGCAGCTCCTCGTGGTCCTGAACGACAACGAGATGTCGATCTCGCCCAACGTGGGCGCGCTCTCGGAGTGGTTCTCGAAGAAGTTCGCCTCGCGCACCTACAACCGCTGGCGCCACCAGGTGAAGGACTTCCTCGCGAAGCTCCCCAAGGGCGCCGAGGCCATCGAGGTCATCCGCCACGGCATCAACGCCACGAAGGCGCTCGTCACGCCCGGCATCCTCTTCGAGGGGCTCGGGTTCCACTACGTCGGCCCCGTCGACGGGCACGACGTCGCGGGCCTCGTCGAGGCGTTCCGCAAGCTCGCCACCTTCGACGCGCCGGTGCTGTTCCACGCGGTCACCACGAAGGGGAAGGGCTACGAGCCCGCCGAGGCCGACAAGGCCACGCGCGGCCACGGCCTCTCCTTCTTCGACGTGGCGACCGGGAAGTCCGTGAAGAAGGCCTCCTCCAAGGCCTACACGGACCTCTTCGCCGAGGCGCTCTGCCAGGAGATGGAGCGGAACGACCGGGTCGTCGCCATCACCGCCGCCATGCTGGAGGGCACCGGCCTCATCCAGGCGAAGAAGCGGTTCCCCGAGCGCACCTACGACGTCGGCATCGCCGAGCAGCACGCCGTGACCTTCGCGGCGGGGCTCGCCTGCGAGGGCGCGCGGCCGGTCGTCGCCATCTACTCGACGTTCCTCCAGCGCGCCTACGACCAGATCATCCACGACGTCGCGCTGCAGAAGCTGCCGGTCACGTTCGCGCTCGACCGGGGCGGCCTGGTCGGCGCGGACGGGAAGACCCACCAGGGCGCGTTCGACATGGCGTACCTCCGATGCGTGCCGAACGTGACGGCGATGGCGCCGTCGGACGAGAACGAGCTTCGGCACATGCTGCACACGGCGCTCTCCCTTCCGGGCCCCGCCGCCTTCCGGTTCCCGCGGGGAGCGGGCGAGGGCGTGCCGCTCGATCCCGAGCCGAAGGTGCTGGAGGTCGGGAAGGGGCGCATCGTGCGCAACGTGCCCGGGAAGCCGGACGTGTGCGTCGTGGCCATCGGCTCGCCCGTGCGCGCCGCGGTCGCCGCCGGCGACCTGCTCGCCGCCGAGGGCGTCCACGTGACCGTCG
>DATDDC010000645.1:0-1986 GCA_036523995.1 Anaeromyxobacter sp. | reverse complement strand
GCGCAGACGCCCGAGCAGCTCCGCCGCGCCGTCGCCGCCGTCGGCGTGGAGGAGCGCCTCGGCGCGGCGGTCCCCGCCGACCTCACTTTCACGGCCGAGGACGAGCGCGCGGTGGCGCTCCGCGGCCTCCGGGGGAAGCCGGTCCTGCTCTCCTTCAACTACACCGGCTGCCGGAAGCTCTGCGGCGTCCAGCTCGCCGGCCTGGCGCGGGCGCTGCACGAGCTCGGCTGGGACGGGCAGCGCTTCTCGGTCCTCACGGTCAGCATCGATCCGGCCGAGACGCTTCCCCAGCTCCGCCGCTACAAGGAGGCGTTCGTGCGGCAGGCCGGCGGGAGCGAGGGCGTCGCCCGGGGCTGGACGTTCGCCATGGGAAGGGCGGCGGACGTCGACGCGCTCGCCCGGGCAGTGGGCTTCCGCTACCGGTACGATCCGGCCTCCGGCCAGTTCGCGCACCAGGCGACCCTCGTCGTGGTCACCGCGGACGGGCGCGTCTCCGGGTACCTGCACGGCGTCACCTATCCGCCGGCGGCGCTCCGCGCAGCCCTGGAGCGCGCAGCGGCCGGACGCGTCGCAACCTCCGAGGAGCAGGCCAGCCTCGGCGGATTCCTCCTCACCTGCATCGGCTTCGGGCCGGACGATCCCCTGCCGCTCGCGCTCAAGATCATGCGCGCAGGCGGCGGGGCCGCGGCCCTGTTCCTCCTCGCGTTCGTGGGGGTGCACGCCGCTCGCGACGCACGACGCCGCCGTCCCCGGGAGGCGCGGTGACCGGCGCTGGCGCCCTCGCCCGCGTCCTCCGCGGGGCCGGGCCCGGCCTCATGCCGTCGCCGGCCTCGAGCGCGGCGGAGGGCGTGGACCGGGTGTTCGCGTTCATCTTCTGGGTGAGCGCCTTCTTCCTCGCGCTCATCCTCCTCCTCACGGTCGTCTTCGTCCTGCGCTACCGCCGCCGCGCCTCTCGCCCGGACCCGGAGCCCTCGCCCTCGCACGACACCCGCCTCGAGCTCCTGTGGACGATCGTCCCGCTCGTCCTCGTGCTCGTGATGTTCGCGATGTCGACCCGCACGTACCTCCGGATGACCTCGGCCCAGCCGGGCTCGTCGCCCCTCACGGTCCAGGTGACCGCGCGGAAGTGGTCCTGGTGGTTCGACCATCCGGGCGGCAAGGGCGCCGCCGAGCTGCACCTGGTCGCGGGCCGGCCGGCCGAGCTCGTGATGTCGTCCACGGACGTCATCCACTCCCTGTACGTCCCGGACTTCCGCCTGAAGCAGGACGCGGTGCCGGGCCGCTTCACGCGCATGACCTTCACGCCGACGGCGGCCGGCCGGTTCCCCATCCTGTGCGCGGAGTACTGCGGGACGGATCACTCGCGGATGGCGGCGGTGGTGGTGGTCCACGCCGATCAGGCCTCCTTCGACGCCTGGGCGCGCGAGGGTGTCGCCCCGGACGGCTCGCTCGTCGAGCTCGGGAAGCACGTCTTCCTCCAGCGGGGCTGCATCGCGTGCCACAGTCTGGACGGCTCGCGGAGGGTCGGTCCCTCGGTGAAGGGCCTCTGGCGCAAGATGGAGAGGCTCGCCGACGGTGCCGCCGTCCTGGTGGACGAGGACTACCTGCGCGAGTCGGTCCTCAAGCCCGGCGCCAAGGTGGTCGCGGGCTTCCCGAACGCCATGCCGCCCATCCCGCTGGAGGAGCGGGAGCTGAAGGCCGTCATCGCCTACATCCAGAGCCTCGCGGAGGGGAAATGATCGCGGCGGAAGCGGCGCGCGCGCTCGAGATCCCGGAGGCGGAGAGCTACCTCGCGCACGGGCGCGGCGCGCGGTCGTGGCTCCTCACCTTCGACCACAAGCGGATCGGGGTCATGTACCTCGTCGCCATCGGGGCCGCGCTCCTGCTCGGCGGCGTCTTCGCGCTCGTGCTGCGCCTGAACCTGTGGCGCCCGGAGGGCGGGATCGTCTCGAACGACGCCTACAACAAGCTCTTCACCCTCCACGG
>DATDDC010000644.1:0-4275 GCA_036523995.1 Anaeromyxobacter sp. | reverse complement strand
GGCGGCGAGCCCCTTCGTCGTCGCCTCGTCCCTGAGGTCCGCCTTCTGGCCGTCGACCTTCCAGAGCTTCGCGGTGAACTCCGGCGGCAGCGCCGCCGCGAGGTCCGCGTCGAGGGTCCAGTACTCCTCCGGCTTGAACGCCTCGATCTCGCGCTCGCGCTCGACGACGAGCCGGACCGCGACGGACTGCACGCGCCCGGCGGACAGGCCGCGGCGGACCTTCTTCCAGAGGATGGGGCTGATCTGGTAGCCGACGATGCGGTCGAGGATGCGGCGCGCCTGCTGCGAGTCGAACTTCTTCCGGTCGAGGTCGAC
The DNA here is from genome assembly GCA_036523995.1 of Anaeromyxobacter sp. Lineage (GTDB taxonomy): Bacteria > Myxococcota > Myxococcia > Myxococcales > Anaeromyxobacteraceae > Anaeromyxobacter. The sequence continues at coordinate 3,960 of DATDDC010000644.1, read as the reverse complement.
CGGGTGCTCGATGGCCTTCTGGATGGCGTTCTTCGTGATCTCGTTGAAGAGGACGCGGCGCACGCGGCGGTCGCCGCCCTCCGCGCCGATCTCCTCCGAGATGTGCCAGGCGATGGCCTCGCCCTCGCGGTCGGGGTCGGTGGCGAGGAACACGCGCTCGGCGGTGGTGGCGGCGCGCTTGATGTCCGAGAGGACCTTGGCCTTGCCCTTGATGACGTCGTACTCGGGCTCGAAGGACCCGTTCTCCAGGTCCACGCCCATCTTCGACTTGGGGAGGTCCTTCACGTGACCGACGGACGCGCGGACGTCGTAGCTCCGGCCCAGGTACTTCTTGATGGTCTTCGCCTTCGCCGGCGACTCGACCACGATGAGGCTGCCGCCGCCGCTCCTGCGCGCCTTCGCTGCGGGGGCCGCCTTCCCGCCGTCCGCCACCTTCCCCGCCTTCGCGGCCGCGCCCTTCGCCGCGGCCGCGCCCTTCGCCGCGGCCGCTGCCTTGCCGGGTGCCGCCTTCGGCGCAGGGGCCTTCGAGGCCTTCCCGTCCTTCTTCGCCACCCGCGCGGTCTCGCTCCTCGCCTTGGGCATCCGTTTCCCTTCTAGGTCCGGCGCAGAAAGTAGTGGCCCGGCCGCTGCTCGCACAAGCCTTCGATCTCGAGAGACAGGAGGCCCGCCAGCGCCGCCCCCGTCGCGAGGCCCGCCGCACGGGCGACCTCGTCCGCGTGGCGCGGCCTGCGCCCGAGCGCGGAGAGGAGCGCGGACTCGCGCGTTCCCAGGTCGGGAAGCGGGAGCTGCCGGGGCTCCGGCGCGCCCACCCCGATGGCGGCGAGCACGTCCTCCGCCGACGCCGCGACGCGGGCGCCCCGCCGGAGGAGCGAGAGCGGCCCCGCCGAGAGCTCGTCGCGGACGTCGCCGGGCACCGCGAAGAGCGCCACGCCCTGGGAGCGGGCCCAGTCCGCCGTGATGAGCGCGCCGCTGCCCGGGCCCGCGCGGACCACCACGACGGCGCGGGAGAGGCCCGAGACGATCCGGTTCCGCCGAGGGAAGCTCGCCTTCCAGCCGCGGGTGCCGTCGGGCTGCTCCGACAGGAGCGCGCCGCCCGAGGTGACGATCCGCTCGAACAGATCGCGATGGCCCGCCGGATAGACCCGGTCGACGCCGGTGCCGAGCACCGCCACCGTGTGGCCGCCCGCCTCGAGGGCCCCCTCGTGCGCCGCGGCGTCGACGCCGCGCGCCCCGCCGGAGACCACCGAGACCCCCGCCCTCGCGAGGCCCCTCGCGATGCTGCGCGCGACGTCGAGGCCGTACTCGTCCGAGTCCCGCGAGCCGACGATCGCCACGCGGGCGGCCGGAGCGCCGAGCGAGCCCACGAGGCGGAGCTCGGCCGGCTGGTCCGCGATGCGCGCCAGCGCATCGGGGTACAGGCCGTCGCCCGGCCGGAGCGTACGGGGTGCCGCCATGAGGTGGCGGCATATACCGGTGGGGTGACATCGGGTCAAGCCGCCGTCCGCTCCGCCGGTTGCAGGAGGCGTACCGGAGCTGCCCCTAGTTCCCGCCCGCTCCAGCCTGCCCGCCCGCCTCGGCCTGCATCTCCACGCGATCGCCGACGATGAGCTCCCGCAGGCTCCGGGTGACGAGCGCCGCGGAGGCCCGCTCCTTCACGTCGATGACGAGGAGCCGGCCCACGTCCTCCTTGGGGAAGCGGTCGTCCCAGGGAGCGACGTACGGGTTGCGCCCGTAGAGGTCTCCCGAGCGGACGACCGTGAAGACGTTTCCCTCCTCCACGCCGTCTCGCTGGCCCTTGTCCACGAACACGACGTGGTGCTCGCCCACCACCGAGATGTTGTCGGCCTGGCTGGCGATGATCCTGCCGTAGAGCGTCTGGCGGTTCGCCTTGCGCGCCACGGCCCGGTAGAACTTCTCCGTCCACGGCCCGAGCATCGCGCCGCGCTCGATGGGATCGTACGCCTGGCGGATGATCACGGTCGCGGCCTTGTCGTCCACGGCGACCACCTTGGCCGAGCCCAGCACGACCGACTGGTAGCCGAAGAGCTCCTTCGTGATCGGGTGGTAGATGGCGCGCTCCGTCTTGTAGATGACGTACGTCTCGCCGGGCTTCACCTCGGCGGCGCGCTGGAAGCGCGCGTAGGCGCGGTCCTCGCTCGAGAGCATGAGCTTCTCCTCGAACGCGGCGTTGAGCGTTCCCGACTCGGCGAGCTCGCGCGGGGTGACGAACGTGTCGTGGCGCGCGAACTTCGACTTCGGCGGCACGTAGGCGATCTTGTACGGCCCGGCCACCACCACCGCCTCGCGCTCCTCGGCGGTCGCCTTCTCCTTCAGGTTGGCCTTGGAGAGGTCCTCGAGCTCGGGCGGCGGCTCGCCGGGCTCCTCCTCCGCGGGCGCCTCCGCGGCGGCGACGGGCGCGGGGACGGCCTCGACGCGCGCCGGGCCCTCCTCGGCGGCGGGATAGAACTTGAGGACGTTGCCCGGGTAGATCCAGTGCGGGTTCGAGATCTCGGGGTTGTAGGACCAGATCTTCGGCCAGTACCACGGGTTGTTGAGGAAGCGGCCGGAGAGATCCCAGAGCGTGTCGCCGGGCCGGATGGTGTACGTGTCCGGCGGAGGCACCGCCCCGCGGCCCGCGTCCGTCGCGGTGGCGGAGCCCTCGAGCGGCGGGGCCACGCCCTCGTCCTGCGGCGCTGCGGGCGCCGCCGGGAGAGCGGCCGGGGCCTGCTCGACCGGCGCGGCCCTGGGAGGCGGCGTCTGCGCGAAGACGGCAGCCGGAAGGATGGCCAGGACGGCGAGGGACCTGAGAGTCATGGACCGCTCCTTGCCGGGCCGCTCGGCGCATCGCCGCCTCGCCCGGAGATGGTGGCGAGGCGCGTCCCGGCGCGCTCGGCGGCCGGGGTCCTCGGGAACTCGGAGACGAGCCGCTCGAGCAGCTTTCGCTCGGCTTCGGTGGCGCCACGCCGCGACTCGCACCAGGCGAGCCGCTCGATGGCGTCGCTCATGGCGTCCCCCGCCGGGTAGTCGTGCGCGCAGCGGCGCGCCAGATCGCAGGCCGCTTCGCCCCTGCCCGCCTCGGCGTACGCGGAGGCCGCCTCGATGAGCGCGTTGTCCGCGGACGGGTGGCGCGGGTAGCGCGCCGCGAAGTCCTCGAGCGCGTGCGCCCGGGCCGCGCCCGTCTTCTTCCGGGCGCGGCGGAGCTCCTGCTCCGCGTCCTGGCCGATGTCGCGGCCGGACCTGCGCGACAGGGCCTCGAGCCGCGCGGGCTCGGGCTCCTCGATGGGCACCGCGGTGGGGACGGGCGGCGGCGCTCGCGCGTCGCTCGGCGGCTCCACGCGCACGACCGCGAGATCCGGCGGCACGATCGCGCCGGTCGCCTCCTCGCGCTGCGCCGGGCGCGCCAGCCGCGTGGAGATGACCTCGACCCTGCCCGAGAGCGCGTCCACCTTCCGCGACAGATCCTCGTTCTCCTTGCGGAGCGCGTGGACCTCCGCGCGCAGGGCCTCGAGGTCGCGCTTCGTCGCATCCCCGCCTGCGGCGCAGCCGGCGAGCAGGAGAAGCGCCGCCGCTTCTCGCGAAAGGTTGGTCAAGACTGGAAAATTCTAGGGGAGTCCCGTTTTACGTCAAGGAAGGGGGCCCCCGGGCGTAGGGGGGCGTGGGGCGATGAAGGCCACCTGGCGACCGGTCCGGCCCGAGTCGCGCCGGTGCGAGAAGAAGTGGTCCCGCTCGCACGACGTGCAGCGCCGCAGGGTCTCGATCCGCTCGGCCGGCACGCCCGCGGCCCGGAGGACGGCGGCGTTCGACTCCCAGAGGTCGAGCGTCGGCGCGCCGCCGCGCCGCACGACCTCGGGGCCGATCTCGGCTGCGAACCGCGCCGCGAGGTCGGACGAGACCTCGTAGCAGCAGGGCCCGATGGCGGGCCCGACCACGGCGAGGAGCCGCCCGGGAGCGGCCCCGACC
>DATDDC010000643.1:0-5056 GCA_036523995.1 Anaeromyxobacter sp. | reverse complement strand
CCTCGAACTCCTCGGGCGCGTGGTTCGCGCCGCGCACGACGACCACGTCCTTGGCGCGGCCGTGCACGTACAGCTCGCCGTCCCGGACGAAGCCGAGGTCGGCGGTGTCGAGCCAGCCGCCCCGGAGCGCCTGGGCGGTCGCGGCGGGATCTCCGAGGTACTCGCGCATGAGCGACGGACCGCGCACGTGGATCCGGCCGAGCCGTCCCTCCGGCAGAGGATGGCCCTGCTCGTCGCGGACCTCGACCTCGACGCCGGGGACCGGCGTGCCCACCGAGGCGATCTCGCGCTCCCCCGGCACGGCGATGCGGTCGCGCGCCAGGACGACGGGATCGACGCGCCGGCCCTGGAGCGGGCGCCCGCGGCGGCCGAAGGTCACCGCCAGCGCGGCCTCGGAGAGGCCGTACACCGGCACGAGGGCCGCCGGGTCGAACCCGAAGCGCTGGAAGCGCGCGGCGAAGCGGCGCATCGCCTCGCCCGAGACCTGCTCCGCGCCGTCGAGGGCGAACCGCCAGGACGCGAGCGAGAGGCCCTCCAGCTCCTCGTCCTTCACGCGATCCGCGGCGTAGGCCCACGCGAAGCTGGGCGCGGCGGAGAGCGTCCCGCCGTGGCGCGCGATGGCCCGGAGCCAGAGCGCCGGCCTCGCCAGGAAGTGCTCGGGGGGGATGAGCACGAGCGGCCCCGGGTAGCTCATCGCGCCGAGCGGGGCGCCGATGAGCCCCATGTCGTGGTAGAGCGGCAGCCACGAGACGAGCGCGTCCTCGGGGCCCGGAGTCACGGCGGCGGTGAGCGCGTCGATCTGCGCCGCGAGCGCGGCGTGGGTGAGCGCCACGGGCTTCGGGTCCACGGTCGAGCCGGACGAGAACTGCACGAGCGCCAGGTCGTCGGGGAAGGCGTCCAGCTCGAGCCGCGCCGGCGACTCCAGCAGCTCCCCCGCGTCGCAGCACCCGAGCTCGGGCCGGGCCCGCTCCACGGCCTGGCCGAGGAGCCGCTTCACCGCCCCGCGCGACACCACGAGCCGGGCGCCGGAGACCTGGAGCATGCGCGAGGTGGAGCGCACGTACTCGTCCATGCGCCCGAGGCGGACGGGCGGATAGAGCGGCACGGGAACCGCCCCCGCGAGCCAGGACCCGAGGAACGCGTCGAGGAAGGCGGGCTCGGTGCGCAGGACGATGGCGACGCGATCGCCGCGCCGGATCCCGAGCGCCGCGAGCGCGGCCGCGGCGCGCTCCGCCCGCGCGTGGACCTCGCCCCAGGAGAGCACCGTCTCCCGCTCCGAGAGATCGACGAAGGTGACGCCGGAGGGATGGCCCACCGCGGCGCGGAGCGCGTGCGCGAGCGTGGGGAACCGCGTCGGCGGCCGGGGCGGCCCGCGCAGGATCACGGCGAGGCTCCGGGGGGCGCGGCCGCGAGGAGGCGGTCCTCCGGCGCGCGGGAGGCGACGAGGCGCGCCAGGTCCTCGAGGGTTTGGGTCCGGGCGGCGTCGTCCTCCGTGAGGATGACGTGGAAGCGGTCCTCCACCGCCACCACGAGGGCGAGGAGCGACATCGAGTCGAGCTTCGCGGCGAGCGAGTCCCCCGGCGCCGGGGGCTCCTCGACCTTCAGCTCCTCCCGCGCGATGCGGACGATCTCGCCGGCGACGAAGGCCTCGCGATCGGTCACGGTCACCACCTGAGGAGGACGAGCTCCGCCGAGAAGCCCGGGCCCATCGCCGCGAGCACGCCCACGTCGCCGGGCCGGGCCTCGCCGGACTCGAGGAGGTCGCCGAGGACGAAGAGCACCGAGGCCGAGGAGAGGTTCCCGATCTCGCGCAGCGACCGCCAGGAGCGCTCCACGGCCGCCTCGGGCAGCCCGAGCCCTCGCCGGAACGCCTCGAGGACCTTCGGCCCGCCGGTGTGGGCGATCCAGTGCCGCACGTCCCCGCGCGCGAGGCCGTGCTCGGCGAGGAACGCGTCCACGTCCTCCCCCACGTGCGCCTCCACCACCTCGGGCACCTTCGCGGAGAGGACCACCTTTAAGCCCGTGTCCACGACGTCCCAGCCCATCACCCATTCCGTCTCGGGGTAGAGCACGGAGCGCGTGGCCTGGATTCGGGGGACGCGCGGGACGGGGGCGCCGTCGAAGCGTGCGCCGCCCGCCATCACCACGGCGGCGGCGCCGTCGCCGAAGAGGCCGGTCGCCACGACGTTCGTGATGGACGCGTCGTCGCGCTGGAGCGTGAGGGAGCACAGCTCCACCGAGAGCATGACGGCCACCTCGCCGGGGAACGCGCGCAGGACGTCCGAGGCGCGCGCCACGCCGGCCGCGCCCGCCATGCAGCCCAGCCCGAACACGGGCGTCCGCTTGACCCCGGGCTTGAGGCCCAGGCGGTTCGCGAGCTTCGCGTCGAGCGAGGGCGTCGAGATGCCGGTCACCGTGACGAACCAGAGGTGGTCCACGTCGGCGGGCGAGAGCCCCGCCGCGGCGAGGCCCGATCGCACCGCCTCCTCGCCGATCTCCGCGCCCACGCGGATGAAGGCGTCGTTGCACTTGCCGAACGAGTCGAGCGCCGCGTACTCGGCGAGCGGAAGCGCCAGGTGCCGTCCCCCCACCTGCGCGGCGCGGTGGATGCCGGCGAGGCGGTCCACGTTGAAGTGCTTGCGGGCCCAGTAGGTCGAGAGCGCGGCGATGAGCGTGTCCGCGTCCACGTGATGCGGCGGCAACGCCCGGCCGACGGAGAGGATCGCTGGGTGCGTGTTCGGGCTCATCAGCGCGTCTCGCAAGGAATGCCCCTTGCGGCACCGGGGTGCAACGACTTCCAGGGGTCCTCGGACCGAGAGTGCCCCGACCCAGGCATGGTGACGTGACGAGAGCGCCGAGACCGAAGCGAGGCGGGCGCCCGAGGAGGGAGCAGCGCAGGCGCAGCAATCACTGCGCCGGCGTGCGCGGCTCCCGGAAGCGGAGGTCGAGCAGCGCACCGACGAGGCCGCCCGCCGCAGCGAGAGGATCGGCGCTCGCAGTAGGCATCATGCCTTGGGCCGGGGCACCGGGTCAGGCGTGCGCGACGGGCAGCGTGAACGTGAACGTCGAGCCCTGGCCCGGCCGGCTGTCCGCCCAGATGCGCCCGCCGTGCGCCTCGACGAGCTTGCGCACGATGAAGAGGCCGAGCCCGAGGCCCTCGCCCTCGTGGCGCTGGCCGCGGTAGTAGCGGTCGAAGATGCGGGGCAGGTCCTCCGGCGCGATGCCGGGGCCCTTGTCCGCGACGGAGATGCGCACGACGTCGCCCTCGTCGTCGGCGGAGACCACCACGCGGTCCTGCGAGTACTTGAGCGCGTTCCCCACGAGGTTCACGAGGATGCGATCGAGCCGGTCTGGATCGGCGAGGACCCGCGGCACGGACGCGGGGATGTCGTTCTGCACGCGCGGCCGCTCGAGGACGCCGTCCGCCACCTCGAGGAAGCCGTCCACGAACCCCTTCAGCTCCACGGCGGAGGGCGCGAGCTCCAGGTTGCCGCTCTCCGAGCGCGCGGCGTCCGCGAGGTCCCGGAGCATCCGGTCCATGCGCCGCGTGGCGGCGAGGATGGAGCTGGCGGGACGGCGGGCGGCGTCGCCGTCGGGCGCGCGCAGGAGCCGCTGGCACTGGAGCAGCACCACCTGGAGCGGGTTGCGCAGGTCGTGCGAGACCGCGCGCAGCAGGTCCTCGCGCTGCTCCTTGCTCTCGCGGAGCTGGCGGATCGTGACGACGAGCTCGTCCTCCACGTGGGCGCGGAGCGCGTCCAGCTCGCGGTAGGGGCGGACGAGCGTGGCGGCGAAGAGCGCGTCGAACACGAAGAAGGACGCCATCACCAGGTAGGCGTGCCCCATCACGTTGAACGGGTCGTAGGCGTGCCGGTACAGCATGAAGCAGAGCTCGCCGAGCGCCGTCAGGGCGAGGGCCACGGCGAGGCGCGCCGAGACCTTCTCGCCGCGGTCGCGCCACGCTCGCGCGTGCAGGAGGGCGCCGGCGGCGGCCGCGGCGAGCACCGCCATCTCCGCCGCGATCTTGAGGGTGGTGAGCCCGCGCCCCTCCACGAAGAACCAGGCGCGGTGAGCCGGGAGCGCGGCCTCGAGGCCGATGGCGAGGCCGGCGACCGCGAGGTTCAGGAAGAGGAGCCGCCTGCGCCCCAGGAGGACGCCCTGGGCGCCGGGCTCGATGCGGGCGGCGGCCACGAGGGCCCCGGTGGTCACCGCCCGCGCCGCGAGCCAGAAGAAGATCCCGCGCTCCGTGGTGGCCGGCCCGAGGAAGCCGGGCATTCCCGGGAACGCGAGCAGGTGCGCCGTCTCGAGGATGGCTCCGGCGAGGAAGGCGGGCCCGAGGAAGAGGGCGCGCACCTCGCGGAACGCCCCCGCGCCCGCCGCGAACCACTGCACCGCGAAGGTCGCGAGGCCGAACCCCACGATGACGACCTCGAGCGCCGTGTGCACCGGCACGTAGAGCCGCGCCGGCAAGGTGAGCCCCCAGGGCCGCACCACGAGCAGCACGGCGATCGGAAGCGCGGCGAGCGCGAGGAGCGCGGCTCTCGAGCCGGTTCGCGGGAAGTTGGCGGTGGGTCCGACCATGGTTACCCGAACGGGGCGACCAGTATGCAACCCGGTGGCGCGACTCGTCATCCAGCATCGAATGCCGCGCTGCACCCAAGCCGCTTGCCAAGGCGATTCGGGATCTTACGTTGGCGCCATGCGACCGGAAAAGCTCACCGTGAAGGCCCAGGAGGCGCTCCAGGCGGCGCAGGGGGAGGCGCGCCGTCGAGATCACCAGGCCGTCGACGTCGAGCACCTCGTCCTCGCGCTCCTCGCCCAGTCGGAGGGGATCGCGAAGCCCGTGCTCGACAAGATCGGCGCGGAACCCTCGCTCGTCGCCTCGCGCGTCGAGGACGAGCTTCGGACCGTGCCGAAGGTGTCGGGCGCGGAGCCCTACCTCGCGCACCGCCTCGCGAAGCTCCTCGACCTCGCGGAGGCCGAGGCGAAGAAGCTCAAGGACGACTACGTCTCGACGGAGCACCTCCTCCTCGCTGCGGCGCAGGAGAAGACCGGGGCC